>AEPR01000172.1 GCA_000195205.2 Oxalobacteraceae bacterium IMCC9480
CGTGGGCACGATCAAGCTGTGCCCACCCTATGATATCGAGGCGTTGCGATGCGGGCGAGTCGCAGCGACTCCTCCCGCCAGCACACGGACAAAATCCTCCGGTTCCAAGGGCTGGAAAAACAGGAATCCCTGTGCGATGTCACAGCCGTCCTCGCTCAGCAGCTCCCGCTGCGCGGTAGTTTCGACCCCTTCGGCGACCACCCTTACGCCGAGCGCGTGTCCCATCCCGATGACTGTGCGTGCGATCGAGCGCAGCTCAGGCTGGTCGGTCATGCCTTCAATGAAGCTACGGTCGACTTTCAATTCATGGATCGGTAACTTGTGCAGGATCGCCAGCGACGAATAGCCGATACCGAAGTCGTCAATACTCAGCGTGACGCCGATTTTTTCTAGCTGCAGCAGGTGCTCGAGCACCTGATCAAACCGTTCCATGAGTGCGCTTTCTGTCAGCTCGATGCCGATGCTTTCTGCCGGCACCCGCGCTTGCGTGATCATGCCGGCGATCTTGTCGACAAAATCGGCATCGCGCAGCTGGTGCCCCGAGACATTGATGGCAATGCGCGGTACCACGATGCCGCGGCCGCGCCAGAGCGCGATTTGTGCCAGGACCTGTCCGAATACCTGGCCCCCGATCGCGCCCATCAAGCCGCAATTTTCGGCAATCGGAATGAAACACGATGGCGGAATATCGCCCAGCACCGGGTCGCACCAGCGTAGCAAGGCCTCGGCACCCACGATGCGACCGCTGCCTATATCGACTTTGGGCTGGTACACCATGCGCAACTGGCCGGCCGCAACGGCGTGTCGCAAATCGGATTCCAGCTGGTTGCGCTGGAGTGCCTGTTCCTTCATTTCGCTGGCGAAGAACTGGTACTGATTGCGGCCGTATTGCTTGGCCAGATACATGGCGCTGTCCGCTACACCGAGCAGGCTGGCACCGTCGCTGCCATCTTCAGGGAACATGGCGATGCCGACGCTGGCGCTCAGATTGAGCTTGCTGTTGTTGATCGAAAAGGCATTCGCCATCGAGGACACAATCCGGTTCGCCACGCGGATGACATCCGGCAGGCTGACGTTGCCAAGGACTGCCACGAATTCGTCCCCGCCCAGCCGTGCCAGCGTATCGGCGTCGCGTACGCAGCGCAGCAGTCGCGCCGCCGCCTGCTTGAGGATGCGATCGCCGACCGCATGACCGAGACTGTCATTGACGTTCTTGAATCCATCAAGATCGATGAACAGTACCGCGACTTTTTGCTTGGTGCGTCTGGCCTGGGAGATGGCCTGCTTCAGACGATCTCCCAGCAAGGTACGGTTCGGCAAGGCGGTCAGGTTGTCATGGGTGGCGAGGAATTCGATGCGCTGGTGGTGTGCCAGGCTGCTGGCCGCCTCCTCGTCGGCTGAGCGGTCGCCGACGAAGCCTCCGGGCGAGGACGCCGCCCGGAAATTGTCGAATACCACCAGCATGATCCCTTGAATAATCCCGTCCGGTCCGCGCAGCGAGGTGACCTCGGCATGGCAACGCTGTCCGTCGATCAGTAGCGACAGGACTTCCGCGCCGCCGCTGGCCAGTACCATTTCGAACAGGGCGATAGCGCCATCGAGGCAACGCGGCAGCGGCAGGTGGCTGACATGTTGTTCGGCATGGGCCGCGGTCAGGCCAAATCCGACCAGTCCGGCCTCATTGATGTAGCGCAAGTGCAAGTCGTGATCGAATACCGCCACCGGAAAACCGAGGTGGTTGCCGAAATGGTCAAAACTCATGGTGAAGGGATGGAGAACTGGCGGGCAAGACGTGTCGATAGCCTTGTTCATGATTGTTTCCCCCGTAATGGATAGCCTGCCTTCCCCGCCTCGTGCAGACGCACTTGCATTCAAGAACTAAAGCAGTGAACTCAAGATAACCTAAAGTCACAATAATTCGCAAACTAAAAACGCGTGATTTTGAATTTATCGTAGGTCGGGTGTGCCACTGGCGGGTATCGCTGTCAGTCAGTCAGGGCGTGCAGGGCATCATCGGCTTGCTGCAGTCGTCGGGCCAAATTGCCTGTCAGCAACTGATAGTCACAGTCATGCTGTTCCAGCAGTGTGATTAGCCGGGCATGCACGATGAGGCGGACGCTGGCCGATTCGCGCTGCAGGCCATCGGCTATCCACGGCGTATCGGGTGCAGTCACCAGCGTTAGTGCATAGCGCCGGCTGGCTGCCAGCGCAGCCAGAACCGCATCGACCCGACCAAAATAGAAGTCACTGTAGAGCGCCGTCATCACCGGCGTCGTGTCACAAAATAGCCAGCCGGGGTGGTGCGTCGCGGCTTCAGCTTCGCGCGCCACCTGCATCTGTGCAATGCCGAGTTGCTCGTCCTCGTGCGGGGTGCGCTGATGCACATCGACGAATTCGCGCAAATACTCCGGAACCCACACCGTGCCGTGCCGGTGTGCCAGCGCCGCTGCCAGCGTTGACTTGCCGGTCGACTCGGCACCCAGAATTGCCACTGACCTGCCGCTCATGACGTCTTGCGCCAGGCACGCCAGCCCGCCAGCGCCATCAGCACGAACACGCCGTACAGCACGGCGGTCAGGGTCAAGCCCTTGAACAGATACAGGCCGACATAGAGCAGATCGACGACGATCCAGACCAGCCAGTTTTCGAGTTTCTTGCGCGACAGCAGCCACTGCCCCAGCAGGCTGCCGGCCGTCAGCAAGCCATCGGCGTAGGGGACATCGGTATCGGTAAAGTGCTTCAGGAAGAGGGACAGCACGGCAAATCCGCCCAGCCAGGCCAGTGCCGCGAGCAGCCAGCCGCGTCGTGACAAGCGACTCACGGCGAGTGTGGATCCGGTGTTGCTGCCACGTAGCCATTGGTGCCAGCCCCAGACCGATAGCAGGATAAACACCACTTGCAAGCCGCTGTCGCCGTACAGCCTGGCCTGCACGAACACACCGGCATAGGTGGCCGATGAAACGATAGAAAACAGCCAGCCCCAGTGATTCTGGCGGATGTTCAGCAATACCGTGATGAGGGCAAGGACAAACGAAACCAGTTCCAGCGGTGCCGTCGTAAAACCGAATAACTGGAGCGGATCGTTCATGGAGCAAGCCTGAAATGGAACGCGACAGTATAGGGCACGGCGAGGCAAGCGCAGGCCGGCTGCACCCGGGCAGTGGCCGGATAGGCACTACCATGTATTTCCGCATGGAAATGTTTCCGGAGTGATGCATAATGACCTTTTGCGGTTGCCTCCTGCCGACTGATGCACGTACCGCCTGCCGGAATTGCATGACGATGATCTCCCCACCTGTTCCGAATAACACGACGCCTGCCCCGGCATTCCGGCGGCGGCGCAGTGACGTGTTGCAGCAGCTCACCGGTATCGCTTTGAAGCAAGTTGACGCGCAGTTTGCGGATTTTTCGGCGCGGCTGTCGGCAGCGCTGCTGGAGTATTCGGACAGCAGCGGCGACGCCAGGCAAGCCAATCTCAGTTTCAATCTCGGCAATCTGCTCAAGAACCACGGTTACCCCTTCCTGTTGCTGGCCAACGAAGGTCTGGAAAAAGCGCTGCGGCACGAAATCGAGCTGCTCGAACACGGCGCAGCGCGCCCTGCCTCGCGGCGTGCCAGCGATCTCGCGCTGGTGCCGTTTGCCGAGATGGACAACAAGGTATTGATGGGTTCCAGTGCCCGCCTGTTCGATATCGAACAGGCCGATCAACTGGCGGCCCTCAATAGCCGGCTGGCTTGCCTGCTGCAGCGCGATACGCTCAGCGTGGCACAAAATCCGTTCCGCCCCGAAGTATTCCTGTCTGCCATCCATGCGGCCTGGTGTGTTTTTACGCCGGACGCCGAGGCCCATCCCTTGATTCTGCCGCTGCTGCGGCCGGCGATTTTTCTGGCGCTAGGGCCGGTCTTGCAAGCACTCAACGACGACCTGATCGCCCATGGCATCCTGCCGGAACTGGTCAGCGCGTACCGGATCTGCAAATCCAGCGGCAATCTGAGTGCAGCCACCCGCGAAGCCAGCCAGCAGGCGCTGCGCGAACAGTTGCGCCAGCGTTTCGAGACAACAAGCGGCGATAGTGTGGCCAGCGGGCGCGGCGGATCGGGCTTGCTCGGCCAGGTCGACACGCTGCAGGTCAATTCGCCGGCGATCAATCAGCTGGCCCGTCTGCGCTCCGGCATGGCGCCGGGCTCGCTGAGCCGTGTCGATGAAACCACCATCGACCTGCTCTCGCAAGTCTTCGATGCGGTGTTCGGCGACCCGCATATCCCGCAAGAAATCAAGGAGCTGATCGGTTTCCTGCAGATGCCGGTTCTCAAGGCAGCGCTGGTCGACCAGGAATTCTTTTATAGCGATGCCCATCCGGCCCGCAAGCTGATCGACCTGCTGGCGCGCGCCGGGATCGGCTGGGATCGCAGCAAGGGAACCGACGATCCGCTGTACCGCACCATGAAACAAGGTGTTGACCGGGTCCGCAACGACGACGGTGGCGAGCCGGGTCAGCACTTTGCCGTCGCACTGGGCGAGCTGGAATCGTATATTCACACCGAAGAAAAAGCCGCTGCCAGCGCGCTGGAAGCGCCGATCACGAAAGCGCTGCAGGCAGAAAAAATCCGCATGGCGGGTCGCTCTGCCCGCGATGACGTGGCAGTGCGCATCCGTACCGGCGAGGTGACTGCGTTTGTCGAAGCCTTCCTCGAAAGCCGCTGGGTCACCGTGCTGACGCTGGCCCACAGCATCCGTGATGAAAACCCCGATGTGCTGACCAACGCCATCCGCACCATGGACGATCTGCTGTGGAGCATCAAGCCCAAGCTGATTCCCGAGCAGCGCCGCGAACTGATCGCGCGCCTGCCGATGATTCTGGCGATGCTCAACAAGTGGCTCACGGTGATCAAGTGGGATGACGCTGACCGGCTGCGCTTTTTTGCCGATCTGGCCGAATGCCATGCGTCTATCGTGCGTGCGCCTATTGACCTGTCACCCGAACGGCAAGTCGAAATCGCCGTCGAGGTCGCCCGCAAGGCAGCCGAACACCGGCTTGATCTGGAGGCGCGCGCTGCGCCGGAACCGGTACCGGATCAGTTCGTAGCGACGGTCGATCAGTTGCAGCGCGGCGCCTGGCTGGCGTTCGTATCAGAGTCGGGAGAGACGCGCAAAGTCAGGCTGGCCTGGGTCAGCCCGTTGCACACGCTGTATATTTTTACGAATGACCGGCGCGAAGAAGCGTTTTCGATGCCGGCCGATGTGCTGGCCCACCAGTTCCGTGAAGCCCGCGTGAGCGTGCTGGCGCAGGACGGCATGGTCGAACGGGCGCTGGTGCGCGCGCTCGACCAGAGCGATCAGACGATGGCCGAAGACAGTGCCTGATCGGTATGAAAAGGCAGTACCAGTCCTTGCGCCGCATCGCTGACGGCGTTGATCGTGATGAGCGGCAGCGCCGGATTGACGGCCCCGAACACGGTGGCAAACGGCACATCCACCGCATCACGGCCGGTGCCGATGCGCACCAATCCCATCGGCGGCGATACACCGCTCGGATCAAACAGATACCAGCGTCCGCTGAGCATCACTTCCACATAGGCATGAAAATCCAGCGCCCGCTGGGTCTGGTCGACACCGTAATCAATGCCGGTCACGAAGCGCGCCGGTAAATTGACGGCGCGGCACAACGCAATCATCAGGTGGGCATAGTCGCGACAGACACCGACCTGTTCGAGGATGGTATCGAGCGCCGACGTGCTGGCATTGGTACTGCCGGACTGGAACATCACGCGCTGGCGGATCCAGTCCTGGATTGCCAGCACCCGCTGGTAACCGCGCTGCCAGCCACCAAATTCACGGCTGGCCAGATTGTGCAGGCGATCGGACTGGCAGTAGCGGCTCGGATAAATGTAAGCCAGTGCATGTGGCGGCACCTGATCGATGGCCATTTCCTGCAGGTTCGCGGTGTCTTCGGTGTGATGGGTGATCTCGACGGCGGCTTCATAGCGCACGCACAGCGGGCCATTTCCGGCCTGCAATCGCAAATAACGGGAACCGGTTTCCGGCACGGTAAAAATGGTGGAGCGAACATCCTGACTGACATGCAACTGTTCGTGCACGACGTTCTGGTGCGGGGTGGTCGCCGCATGGATATTAAAAATGAAATCGCTGCCGCTGTCGTAGATGTCGTAATTCAGTTCGATGGAAAAATTCAGCCGGATCATTGCAGGTAACTTGAAAAAGTGAGATGGCGCCATTTACGCGGGGAGACGAAGTCTACCAAGTATCCGGCACAACCGGCCGCCAATATGTTCGGTAACGAACTTATCGCCGGTGGCGCGTATGATAGGCTCCGATTCGCCGCCGGCAGCTACTGCCGGCCCCGCCATTTATCCCGCTTTCCTGCATGACCTGCACTGGCTACTGACCTCATTACTATGACCAATCCCCTGCTCACCGGGTACCCGGCAGCGCATCAGCGCTACGACGAAATGTTCGAGACCGACGGCAAGCCGCGCCCTCACTGGCGCACGATGCTTGACTTCCTCGGCCGCGAACCGCCGGACCAGATGCGCCATCGCATCGAATCGCTGCAACGCCAGGTACGTGAAAACGGCGTCACCTACAATATTTACGCCGACCCGAAAGGCATCGCCCGTCCGTGGGACCTGAGCGTACTGCCTTTCATCCTGCCGCAAGACGAATGGGCCGGCATCGAAGCGGCCGTGATCCAGCGCGCCACCCTGCTCAACCGCATCCTCGGCGATGTGTATGGCGACCAGACACTGCTCAAGGAAGGCTTGCTGCCAGCCGGCCTGATCCACGGCAATGCCGGTTTCCTGCGGCCCTGCCACGGGATCCGCCAGAACGACGATATCTCGCTGCATTTTTATGCCGTCGACCTGGCGCGCGCACCCGATGGCCGCTGGTGGGTGGTCGGCGACCGCACCCAGGCACCGTCCGGTGCCGGCTATGCGCTAGAGAACCGGATCGTCATTTCACGCGCGTTTCCGGAGCTGTTTCGTGACCTCAAGGTCGAGCATCTGGCCAGCTTTTTTGCCCGCCTGCGCGATAGCCTGACGCACTGGGGCCGCATCTGCGCGGCCAACCGCGGCGATGGCAACGACGACAGTCCGCCCCTGCGTGACAGCGAACAACCGCTGATCGTGCTGCTGACACCGGGCGCGTACAACGAAACTTATTACGAACAAACCTACCTCGCGCGCTACCTCGGTTTTCCGCTGGTTGAAGGCGGTGACCTGACCGTGCGCAACGGGCTGGTCTGGCTCAAGACACTGGCCGGGCCGCGTCGTGTGCACGTGATCCTGCGCCGCGTCGATGATGAATTCTGCGATCCACTGGAACTGCGCTCCGACTCCGCGCTGGGCGTGGCCGGACTGACCGAAGCGGCGCGGCGCGGTACCGTGCTGCTGGCCAACGGACTCGGCTCCAACCTGCTCGAATCCGGCGCGCTGCTGGGCTATCTGCCCGCCATTGCGCGCCGCCTGCTGGGCGAAGAATTGAAGATGCCTTCGGTCGGCACCTGGTGGTGCGGCGAACCCGCGGCGCTCAAGCAAGCCATCGAGCAGCTCGACAAGCTGGTGGTCAAGCCTGCCTTTCCGCAGTTGCGCCTGGAACCCGTCTTTGGCCACGACCTCGATGATCAGGCACGTGTCGAACTGATCGCCGCCATGCAGGCCCGGCCGCACAATTACGTGGCCCAGGAACTGGTCAAGATTTCGCAGACGCCGGTCTGGCGCGATGGTCCCGAACCGGGCCTGAGTGCATCGGCGGTCGGGTTGCGCGTGTTTGTCTGCGCGACACCGGACGGCTACATCGTCATGCCGGGAGGCCTGTCGCGTGTGGCCACCGGTGCTGATGCACGCGTCATCACGATGCAGCGCGGCGGTGCCAGCAAGGACACCTGGGTGCAAGCGCGCGGCCGCGTCAGCCAGCTCAGCCTGCTGCCCACGTCGACCGCTGCCCATGAACTGGTGCGTGGTGACACCCACCTGTCGAGTCGCGTCGTCGAGAACCTGTTCTGGTTCGGCCGGCTGACCGAGCGCTGCGACAACAGCACGCGGCTGTTGCGCAGCGCCCTCGATTTTCTGCTCAGCGTGTCGCCCGAATACCGTGGCGGCGAATGGCAGACCGTGCAGGACCTGTGCCAGTATTTCGGCCTGCTCAACGATGACTTGCAAGACGATGCCGACATCGAAACCGAGCTGCTGCAATCGCTGGTGACCCGCAGCGGTGCCGGCCTGACCAACAATTTCCAGCAGCTGTACCGGGTCGCCGGCCATCTGCGCGAACGCCTGTCGCTGGATAACTGGCGCACGCTGAATCAGGTGGTCCAGCAAAACAGCGGACTGGGCCAGCCGCTCAGTCTGGCCGGTGCCATCGCCAGGCTCGACAGTGCCGCCATCGCACTGATGACCTTGTCCGGCTTCGCCCTCGACGGTATGACCCGCGACAACGGCTGGCGCTTCATGGCGATCGGCCGGCGTCTCGAGCGCCTGCAGTTCATGAGCACCGTGCTCCAGCACGGCATCAGCATGCCGCCGGATAGCAGCCTGGACTGGCTGCTGGAAGTGGCCGACAGCATCGTCACCTACCGCTCGCGCTATGTCGCGCAACCCGAAATCCTGCCCTTGCTGGATTTGCTGGTGCTCGACGAAAGCAATCCGCGCTCAGTCATGTTCCAGCTGCAAGGACTCATCAAATACCTCGACAAGCTGGCCGCCAGCCACGGGCCATGCGGTGCCGCACTGTTCGTGCCACTGCTGGTCGAACTGCAAGCCATCCGGGTGGGCCGCGACCTGTGTTTCGGCAGCAAGCCCTTGCTGGCATTGCTGGTCAAGCTCAATGTCGCCAGCGTGGCGTTGTCGGACCAGATCGGCCTGCAATTTTTCAGTCATACCGGCGAAGTCAACCGAGGCACATTTGCACCATGAGCATCCGCTATCACGTCCTCCACGAAACCGTGACGACCTATCACCGCCCTGTCACGCTGTCGCAGCAGTTTCTGCACATGACACCGCGTTCCTTCGATTACCAGAGCACCGAATCGCATCAGCTGAGCATCACGCCGGTGCCGCATGACTGGTCGAACCGGATCGATTATTTCGGTAACGCGACCCGCTTGCTGACGCTGTCCGGGCCGCATCCGGAACTGACGGTTGTGTCGGATTCTGTCGTGACCCTGTCGCCGCGTCCGGACCGCTCGCGACTCGCCGAATCGCCGGCCTGGGAAGACCAGCGCACGCGCTTGCGCAGCACGCTGGACGCGAGCTCGATGGATCCGTACGCCTTCCTGTTCGACTCGCCGCACATCGCCTGCGGTACCGAACTGGCTGACTATGCACGCCCGAGCTTTACGCCGGGCCGGCCCTTGCTGGAAGCCTGCATGGAACTGACCGAGCGCATTCACAGCGACTTCAAATACGATCCGGAAGCCACCACCATCGCCACGCCGCTGCTCGAGGTCTTGCGCGGCCGGCGTGGCGTCTGCCAGGACTTTGCGCATGTGATGATCGGTTGCCTGCGCTCGCTTGGCTTGTCGTGCCGCTATGTCAGCGGCTACATCCTGACGATGCCACCGGAAGGTCAGCCGCGCCTGGTCGGTGCCGACGCGTCGCATGCCTGGGCCTCGGTGTACAGCGAAGGGCTGGGCTGGATCGATTTTGATCCGACCAACCGCTGCCTGGTTCAGCATGAACACATCACGGTCGGATGGGGACGGGATTTTAGCGATGTCACGCCGATGCGCGGCATCGTGCTGGGCGGTGGCGGGCAAGAGTTGCGGGTAGCGGTGACGGTGACGCCGATCACGTCCTGAAATAGATCCGAAAATCGCCTGCCGTATTTTTCCGTGATGGCTTGTTATTACCGGTCGCCAACATATTGCTACATGAAAGAAAGACTGCCGCTATAGTGGCCTTTCTTTCAAAACAACAATGATGGAGACATGGATGAACAAGCAGCTACTCAGAAGCGCTGTAGGACTCTTGCTGGCAGCAGCGACCGGCATGGCGATCGGCCAGGGTTTGCCCACTGCCCGGCCCGAAGAAGTCGGCTTGTCTTCAGCGCGGTTGGCCGCCATGAAGACCAGCCTGCAAGCCGAGGTCGATAACGGAAAAATCCCCGGAGCCATCGTGATGATCGTGCGTAACGGCAAGCTGGCCTATTCGGAAACCATCGGATTCCAGGACAAGCCGGCCGGCAAGGCACTGCATCAGGACGCCATTTTCCGGATCTATTCGATGACCAAGCCGCTGGCATCGGTAGGCGCCATGATGCTGGTCGAAGACGGCAAGATACAGCTGACCGATCCGATCTCGAAATACCTCCCCGAGTTTGCCAAGATGGGCGTGAGCGTCGCCCAGACCGATGCCAGCGGCGTAGTCAGCTACAGCATCGTGCCGGCGACCCGCCAGATCACAGTGCAGGATTTGCTGCGCCACACCTCAGGCATCGCCTACGGCGAAATCACACGTAACCCGGTCATCCGCAAGGCCTATATCGAAGCGGGCGTGTACGAGGACAAAGGGACCGACTACGACCACCGCAAGGGCACGCCGGCGCAGCAAGTGAGCGGCGTCGCCAAGGCACCGTTATCCACGCAGCCCGGCAGCACCTGGGAATACGGCTTGTCGGTCGACATCCTCGGCCGCGTCGTCGAAAGTGCCAGCGGCAAACCGTTGGCCACCTACCTCGACGAGCGCCTGTTCAAGCCCTTGAAGATGGTCGATACCGGCTTTCAGGTTCCGGCAAAAGAGATCGGCCGCATCGCTGAACCCCTTGCCATCGATCCGGCAACCGGCGCACCGAACAAGGTTCTTGATGTGACGATCGCTCCGGCCAACGCATCAGGCGGTGCCGGCGCGGTCTCGACCGCCAGCGATTACCTGCGCTTTGCCGTGATGCTGTTGCGCGGCGGCGAACTGGACGGGCAGCGCATCCTCAGCCCGACCACAATCAGCCTGATGACGTCGGACCACCTCGGCAGCAAGGTCGTCGCATCGCCAAGTCCCGGCGAATTGCTGATGGGCGTACCGGGCTATACCTTTGGCCTGGGCTTCATGGTGCGGCAGGGTCCGGGCATCGCCGGGGTACCCGGCTCCGAAGGCGAGTACATGTGGGCCGGTGCAGCGGGAACCTTTTTCTGGGTCGATCCGAAACAAAACCTGGCCGTCGTTGCGATGATGCAAGCGCCCGGCCCGAGCCGGCCTGGCTATCGCCGGATGATCAAGCAGATGGTCTATGCCGCTATAGAAAAATAACGGTCGACACGACGACTGATACAAGACAAAAAAGACCGCCGGGTATGTCCGGCGG
>AEPR01000171.1 GCA_000195205.2 Oxalobacteraceae bacterium IMCC9480
AGCGTGATCGTCATATTGAGAAGATCAACAAAGAAGGCCGGTTGGCCTGGCAAACCACCACTGGTTATCGACAATGCGCTTTGATCAACACAACTATTTTGAAGTGCGCCACCGCCCGTTCGATGCGAAATACAGCAAGGTGGAGGATGCCTACTCGAAAACCTGCGCTTCGGTCCTGAATGGGATAAGCATGAAAGAGTTACTTTAGCGAAGATGATAACAAGGGTTTAAGGTGCGGTTTAAGTTATCATTTTGATAAACATGCCACTACTCTAAAACCTCGAGAACTCACATTTGCAACATTTTCACAAATCGTGAAACACTCTGTGATTTTGAACTCCCCCACGGCATAACGCGCTGAAGTGGATAAGATACGAATATCCAGCGCTTTGCTCGCGTAATGGCTACAAAAGCACTATTGAGTTCCTCTTCAAGCTCTTTTTTAGTGTTGGCACGATAATCTGGAAATATCCCTTCGCACATTCCCATGAGAAATACGATATCTTTCTCAAGTCCTTTCATAGTATGAACCGTACTTAATGTTAGTCCAGCAGGATCATAGTTATCTGCAACCTGTCCAAGCGCGATAGCATTGCGAAAGGATGCGAGTGACTCCCCTAGTCCTTTTCTTTTAAAAGTAGTCCAACACTTCCTAAAGTCATCTAGCTCCTGCAATGAACGCTCAAGTTCATTGTCTTCTTTTGGAAGATGAGCATCATTCAAATCTTTAATAATCTTATTAAAGTTATCGTATAGCTTCGGTATATTTGGCTGTTCTATATCTAACGCCTGAATTGCATCAAGAAGTTCAGCATAAATGTCACAGAACGACATAGATGATTGACGAGCAGCATTGGCCATCTCAAGTAATATATTGTCGTTTCCCCATAAGGAAGGAACTTCTATTTTTAGAGCGGTACAAAGTTTTTTTCCATCGATCCAATCTTTAGGATTCAGGCGAATTCGTATTGCAAGATCCAGTACTTTGCCGAATATGGATGATGGCTCCGCTTGGCGTTCGCCTTTTTTCAATGAGTATGGAATACCTTTTTCACTAAGAATTTTCTCTAAAGCAAGAAAAACGAATCGATTACGTGCAATCACGACCATATTGGAGAGCGATATATCACCCTCAATCTCGGTATTCGTTTTCTGCAAAAGAAGCTCATTTACCTTATTGGAAATGCTAATAGCCTCTTCTTCTTCATTTTTGTATGAGCTAATTTCAAACTGTCCATCAAGTACAAAATCAGCCTCTATCTGCGATCCTGGCTTCAATTTGTTAGCAAGACGAATTACTGATTTTGAGCTGCGGTAATTTTCCTTTAATTCAAAAATCTTAGCAGAAAAATCCAGTGGAAAGAATTTGCATAAATAATCAGATGATGATCCATTGAATCCGAAGATCATTTGATTTGGGTCGCCAACCATCATTACGCTCTTAACTTTGTCGCCGCACAATACCTTAATGAACTCATATTGGGCTTTGTTCAGGTCTTGGGCCTCATCGACACACAGATGCTTATATTTAGCTCGATAGATCTGAGCACACCACGGTTGCTCCATTAAAATTCTATGCGCATAAACCAAAATGTCATCAAAATCTAAGCCGCCACTTCTAACTAAGGCACCTTGATATTCCTGATAAATTCTCAAAAAAGATTCGTTTGATGGGTATTTTTCTTTTATTTCTTCTTCGGTTAAAAGCTCTCGCTTAACCACTGAAAATTGTTCTAAATAATTCTGAATAATTCGTTCACGATCTTTTCGTGTTTTTTCATCACCCACGTTAAGAAAATCATCGATATCAACATTATTCTCTCTTAACGATTGAAGGAAAACAGTTTTTCTATCCTGATCGCGCTCATAAATATGAAGCTCAGACGGTAAGCCGATGGTGTGTCCATATTTATCCAAAATTCTCTGAGCTACAGCATGAATTGTGGCTACCCAGCAGCGCTCATCAAGTTCATCTAAGTCGGCTAGGCGAGTTTGCATTTCCTCTGCTGCTTTGTTGGTAAATGTTAAAGCGATAACACCGTCTTTGCGTGTATTTTCAATTAAATATCGTACACGCTCAGTTAACACTCTAGTTTTTCCAGACCCCGCAGCGGCAAGTACCTGCATAGGCTGTCCAATTTCAGCATGGACTACGGCTTCTTGACTTTTTGATAAATTCAACATTCCAGCCATCCTTGTATACAATTAAAACTAGCTTGAACGTTAAGTGGAATTAATTCATTTCTCGATTTTTTTCGACTATTTTCCAACAGTACATCTGCCAAAAATCCAGAATAAGATGATTTTGCATTACGCATCTTTGCGATAAGTTGACTATCGTCTAAAATATTCAATTCGTGTACTTTGCCGTCTTATATCTCTTGATCGTTGAACCCTTGGTTTCATACAATACAAGTGCATCAATTATTTCATCTCGCAATCCATGACCGACAAGTTCAGCCTCAAAGTCATTTCCAGCGTTAAGGTAATTAACACCATACAAGTTATCTCCTAAAGGAATATCTAACTCTCTATTCAATCTTCGAATTTGTGCTTCGACTTCTGTTTTTGTGCTGCCGTCGTTATCACTTAGAATGCATGTTGGAATGCCGAAACTGGATGCCAATCTAACAAAAGGGCTGTAATTTTTTCCACCAACGCTCACACAAGATACCCCCATATTCCAAGGCGAATTACCTAAATACAATTCAAGCATTGCCGGCAGGACTTGTTCTTCAGTAATGCCTTCACATAAAATTATGCACTTCGCAAATAGCAACTCTCCTCTTTTTGCCAAAACCTCTCTGGCAACAACCTTCTTGTCCTCATTAGTCATTGTGTGAGAAATTTTATGCATTACAATCCCATTTTTAGTTTTTACCAATGATCTAATTTCATATAGATCAGCCATGGATGCTAAAAATGGTGAATGCGAACTCAAAATTAACTGGCCTTTTGTATCTGAGAGTTGGCGATAAAGTGTTTTTTGGGCATTCGGATGCAAATGTGCTTCCGGCTCTTCAGCCGTAAGAATAGGGAACAGCGATTTGGACTCTGTAGTATGTCTGTTGCTCAAAATCTCTATAAAAGACTTAATCGTTAGCATCGAGGCCCAACTGCGTGTTCCCATACCATGATATTCCATCGAAAAAGAATTAGCGTCATTTTCACCAAAGTAGACAGAAAAATTCTTTGATAAATCACGGATTTTTTTAGGGAATGGAGTTACTTCTGCGCCGCCAGCACCTCCAATCGATTGATTTAGTTTTTCTAAGTGAGCTTTAAGGCTTTTGAGTTCCTTGCTTTTATTTACCGCCTCATCATTGACTTTTTTTATTTGTGCTTCAAGTTCCAATATGTCTTTTTTTTCGTATTCAACACTAGCAAGAATCTTTCCAATGAATGATGATCGATCACGTAAATCTTGATGAATATCCCTCTGTGCTTCCATGGAAATAAACGGAATGCATTGTAAACGACCACTTAGCTTTGTACCTTTAAGCTTAATAGTTGTCCAATTGTCAAAAGAAGGCCAGTTCTCCAAAATGGTGCGACTCGTATCAAAACCACCTTTAGTTACATTTTGCTGAGAGCGGGTTCTGATTGCAACAAATTGATTGCCATTAGCTTCTGATTGAATCTTGTCACCGAATTCGGTTAGCCATTCAACGTCAAATTCTTTGCCTCGAGTTCCATTCACGTCAGCAGGCACGATTCGGACATCAACAATTATTTCGCTTACCCGCTTTTCATCGGGAGCAATATAAAAATCCTCTTCTGTAAGGCATCTTGAATAATCACCCAAATTTAATTGAAGCGCTTTTATTAGCGAAGTTTTACCTGCATTATTTGTACCGATGAGTACTGTAATACGAGTGAGAAAAACTTCTAAATTTTTAATTCCGCGAAAGCCAGCTACTCGAATAGAGTCAATCAAAATACTCATGCTAAGTCCCTTGCCTGTATTTTAGAGTGCCAATTACCCCAATGAATCGACAATTTATTTGTTTTACCATATCGCCATAACTCAATTAAGGTGTCGCTGGTTAAATCAGACTATGAGATTAATTACAACGCGATACATTATTTTTTGAAACCAATTTACGAAATAAATTTAATCAAAAAATCCTTTAAATTTGTTTGAAGTCGATATAGCTGATATTCGAAGATCGCATTACAAACCAAATCAATCGTATTCGGCCCGAGTTGTGTCACTCCCACTCCCCACACAAACTCTCCGCTTGCTCCAACACCAGCTGCACCGCTTCCTCCTGCTTCACCGGCGGATATTTGTACTTCCGCAAAATCCGCTTCACCATCAAACGCAATTTCGCCCGCACGTTATCCCGCACTGCCCAATCCACACTGACGTTGTTGCGTAAGCTCTCTGCCAATTCGTGCGCGATCTTTTTCAGCGTCTCATCGCCCAGCTCACGCACCGATTCTTCGTTATTGGCCAGCGCATCGTAAAACGCCAATTCGTCACTGTTGAGTCCAAGGTCAGCACCACGCTCCGCCGCCGCCTTGAACTTCTTCGCCATCTGGATCAGTTCTTCCATCACTTGGGCGGTCTCAATCGAGCGGTTCTGATAGCGCTGGATCACGTTCGCCAGTAACTCAGAGAACTTGTTCTGCTGCACGACATTGGTCGCGAAGCGCGCTTTGATCTCGCCTTCCAGCAAGCGTTCCAGCAATTCCACCGCCAGATTGCGTTCCGGCAGGTTGCGCACGTCATTGAGGAATTCGTCGTCCAGGATGCCGATATTCGGTTTGCCCAGCCCAACCGCCTGGAAGATGTCGACGACTTCTTCCGATACCACTGCGGCACCGATGATCTGGCGAATCGCCAGTTCACGTGTTTCATCGGTTTTTTTCTTGCCGCTAATCTCCTTCTTGGTCAGCAAGACCTTGACGGCCTGGAAGAAAGCGACTTCTTCACGCACGGCTTTCGCTTCATCGAGCGTGCAGCACAACGTGAAGGCTTTCGACATCGCCAGTGCGGGGTCCCCGAAGCGCTTCTTGCCTTCCTTGATACCAAGCACATGGTTGGCGGTCTTGGCCAGCATTCCGTGGCCGCCTGTCAAGAAGCCGCTGTAGTCAAAGCCGTGCAGCATGCCGTGCAGCACATCGAGCTTTTCTTCCAGTACCGCATACGCTTCGTGCGCATCGACGGTCGGGCGACCGCGTCCCTTGCTGGCGGTGTATTCCTTCAAAGCCTGCTTCAGGTCATTGGCGATGCCAATATAATCAACTACCAGCCCGCCCTGCTTGTCACGAAAGACGCGGTTGACCCGGGCAATCGCCTGCATCAGATTGTGGCCCTTCATCGGCTTGTCGACGTACAGCGTATGCACGCAGGGCGCATCGAATCCGGTCAGCCACATGTCGCGCACGATGACAAGGCGCAGCGGATCTTCCGGGTCCTTGAAGCGCTTCTCCAGTCGCTTCTTGACTTGCTTCGCATAGATATGGGGCCGCAGCAGCGGCTTGTCGCTAGCCGAGCCGGTCATCACGATCTTGATTGCACCGCGTTCCGGATCGTCGTCGTGCCAGTCAGGTCGCAACGCAACGATGGCGTTATACAAGTGCGCGCAGATGTCGCGGCTCATCGCGACGATCATCGCCTTGCCGGTCTGGGCCTTGCTGCGTTCTTCAAAGTGCGCGACCAGATCGGCTGCCACTTGCTGAATGCGCGGAGCGGAACCGACCACACTTTCCAGCGCGGCCCATTTGCTTTTCAGGCGGGCTTGCTGGTCGTCTTCCTCGTCCTCGGCCAGCTCGTCGACTTCAGCATCGATGCCAGGTAACGCTTCGGCTTTCAGTCCCAGCTTGGCCAGTCGCGATTCAAAATAAATCGCCACCGTCGCCCCGTCATCGCGCGCCTGCTGCATGTCGTAAATGTGGATGTAGTCGCCAAACACGGCGCGGGTATCGCGGTCTTCTGCTGAAACTGGCGTCCCCGTGAAGGCCACGAAGGTCGCGTTCGGCAGCGCATCGCGCAGATGCTGGGCATAGCCGACCTGATAGCCCTTGGCGTCACCCTTGAACTTGGCTTCAAAGCCGTACTGGGTGCGATGCGCTTCATCGGCGATCACGACGATATTGCTACGGTCCGATAGCACCGGAAAATGATCCTCATCCTCGCCCGGCATGAACTTCTGGATGGTCGCAAAGACGATGCCGCCCGACGGCCGGTTGGCCAGCTTGGCGCGCAAGTCTTGGCGCGTGTCGCCCTGCACCGGTTGCTCGCGCAGCAAGTCCTGCGATAACGAGAATACACCGAACAATTGGCCGTCCAGGTCGTTGCGATCGGTGATGACGACGATGGTCGGATTCTCCATCGCTGCTTCGCGCATCACGCGCGCAGCAAAGCAGGTCATCGTGATGCTCTTGCCCGAACCCTGCGTGTGCCAGACCACCCCACCCTTGTGGCTGCCGTCCGGACGCGAGGCAGTCACAACCTGATTGATCGCGGCACGCACCGCGTGGAACTGGTGATAGCCGGCGATCTTCTTGACTAGTGTGCCGTCGTCTTCGAACAGCACAAAAAAGCGCAGGAAATCCAGCAAGTAGACCGGTGCCAGCACGCCGCGCACCAGCGTTTCAAGGGCATTGAACTGCCCCAGCGGATCGAGCGTGACGCCATCGATTGTGCGCCACGCCATGTAGCGTTCGGCGCTACTCGACAACGAACCCATCATCGCCTCGGTGCCATCCGAAATCACCAGCACTTCGTTGTACTGGAACACGTCCGGGATCTGCGCTTTGTAGGTCTCGATCTGGTCGTAGGCTTTCCAGATATCGGCATTCTCGTCCGCAGGATTTTTCAGTTCCAGCAGTACCAGTGGCAAGCCGTTGACGAACAGGATAATGTCGGGGCGGCGGGTGTGTTTCGGACCCTTGATGGTGAACTGGTTAATGGCCAACCATTCGTTGGCGCTGGGGTCCGTAAAATCGATCAACCGCACGAAGTCACCGCGCGTCTCGCCGTCTTTCTGATACTCGACCGGCACCCCATTGATCAGCAAACGGTGGAACTGGCGATTGGCCGACAGTAGCATCGGCGTGTCCAGGTTCAGCACCCGCTGCAGGGCATCTTCGCGGGCCACAAGCGGCACCAGCGGATTGAGTCTGGCTATGGCACTGCGCAAGCGTGCGATCAAGATCACCTGTGTGTAATTGCTGCGCTCGGGCATCGCGCCATCGAAGGCGATCTCGGGGCCGTAGATTGGGGTGTAACCGACATCGGTGAGCCAGGCGAGCGTTTCTTGTTCGAGTTGGTCTTCGGTCATCGTCAGGCGTACGGTTGGACTGTCATGCCGATCACGTCGACCTGGTGCAGCGGTTAGCTTACGGAAATCGCGATTAGCGATTTAATGAGAACGCCTATGTATTTCAACGACTTACGGAAATTTGTGGGCGTTTATGGTGTTTGCGATTAAATGAATCACGCCCAGAACGGTACGTATTTTGCGTAACGCCGCGAAGCATTATCCGGGTCGTCAAGCTTGATCAGCTTCTGTGCGACTGTCGTCGCAATGATCTGCGACACGCTAGAGGTCTTCGTTTGTGTGTTTTCTAACCTGAACCGTTCCTTCAGACTTTGATTGGTCATTTTTTCGTTGCTAACGTATTTCAGGCAGCAGTGCAGATAACAAGCGCGCACGCGCTCCACCGGTTCCATGGCAGAAAATTCCTTGTGAGCGAAGAGAGCGACAGTCGTCTGGAAGGTCGTGATACGCACATCCGGTGCCGGCAGTTGG
>AEPR01000170.1 GCA_000195205.2 Oxalobacteraceae bacterium IMCC9480
CTTTACATGTCAGATGAATCAAAGTAGGGCACTTCAGATCAATCAGCCTCAGGTGCAACCCAGCGCGACAGGTACCACCGCTCGAATCCAAAAACTGCGACTATACCGATCAAGGCATAGACAACAATCGCTGGATCGCTTTCGAGCTTCATCGCGGTGAAAGCAACCAGCACCACAGCGTCGAACGAAAGCGCCATCAGCAGCAATACCGCTGACGCCCCGATCTCTTTGCGTCGATAGCGGAAGACTCCCCAATGAACCATCATGTCCATGATGAGATAAAAGAATGCGCCTAGCGAGGCAATCTGGCCGAGGTCAAAAAATACCGCCAGCGTAGAGGCCATCACAACGGTGTAGACCAATGTGTGCCGCTGGATCGGCCCGGACATGCCGAAATGACTGTGCGGGATCATCTTCATGTCAGTCAGCATCGCCAGCATTCGCGATACCGCAAAGACACTGGCCAGCACGCCGGAGGCCGTGGCGATGGCAGCCAAAATGATCGTCAGGTAAAAGCCGGTCTTGCCAAGCGCCGGCTCTGCGGCTGCAGCCAGAGAATAGTCACGAGCCGCAACGATCTGGTCAATGGTTAAGCTGGAGCCCACGCCGAACGCCACCAGCAAATAAATAACAACACAAAGCGCGATCGATATCATGATCGCCCGGCCCACGTTGCGGTGGGGGTCTGTGAGCTCTCCCCCGCTGTTGGTGATCGTCGTGAATCCCTTGAATGCAAGGATCGCCAGCGCCGTCGATGCGATAAATCCTGTTGCGGTGTAGGTCTGAGCAGACTCCGAGGCAGCAGCGAACTGGAAGCCGCTTGTCCAGAGTGCGGCGATGCCGAACAGCGCAATGCCGGCAATCTTCAGCGTTGCCATGACAATCGAGAAGAGACCCACCGAGCGGTTTCCCGCGATATTGACGAGAAAGGCAAAGATGATCACGCCAACGGCAAGTGCGGGGACCAATGGTCCCGCTTCGATATGGAATGGTCGCAGAACATAGGCGGCAAACGTACGTGCCACGAGGCTTTCAGCAATGACCATGCTGA
>AEPR01000169.1 GCA_000195205.2 Oxalobacteraceae bacterium IMCC9480
TTGTCCATCACTGCCATGTCAGCCAAGACCTTGCGATCCAAACCGATGGAGGCGCGCTTCAGACCATTCATGAAGACGCTGTAGGTCATACCGTGCTCGCGGGACGCCGCGTTGATACGCGTGATCCACAGAGCGCGGAATACGCGTTTTTTGTTGCGGCGATCGCGATACGCATATTGTCCAGCGCGCATGACTGCTTGCTTGGCGATACGGTAAACCTTGCTGCGGCGACCGCGGTAACCTTTGGCTTGATCTAAAACTTTCTTATGGCGGGCCCGTGCTGTGACCCCACGTTTTACTCTAGGCATAGTAACTCCTTAAATTTGAGTGTGAGGTTAAGCGTACGGAAGCATCGAACGGACCGAAACCATGTTTGTGGCATGGACTTCTTTGGCACCGCGCAATTGGCGTTTGGTCTTGGTCGTTTTCTTGGTCAAGATGTGGCGTTTGAAGGCCGAACCACGCTTGACGGTACCACCTGGACGCACGCGAAAGCGCTTTTTTGCGGCACTTTTCGTTTTCATTTTAGGCATAGCAATCTGTCTTTGAGACAGCTCCATTTTTAACATGATTGCAGGTGGCAACATTTCGCTGCACTTGGATGCCTGCTCTCACTTGTTATGCGGTGGAATCGAGTCCACCGCTACTACCAGCCCCTACAAAATGCAGGACCCAGCGAATTCTACTTCTTTTTCTTGGGTGCCAAGACCATGATCATTTGACGCCCTTCCATTTTAGGCCACTGCTCCACCTGACCATATGGCTCAAGGTCGAGCTTGAGACGCTCAAGCATCCTCACGCCGATATCCTGATGCGCCATCTCACGACCACGGAATCGCAACGTGATTTTGGTCTTATCGCCCTCATCAAGGAACTTGATCAGATTACGTAGCTTGATGCCATAGTCGCCATCGTCAGTGCCAGGACGAAACTTCACTTCTTTCACCAAAATGATTTTCTGTCTCAGCTTGGCTTCGTGAGCTCTTTTTTGTTCCTGATACTTGAACTTGCCATAATCCATCAGGCGTGCAACCGGAGGTTGCGCGGTTGGCGCAATCTCAACTAGGTCCACGTTTGCTTCTTCCGCCATGCGGAAGGCCTCGGCTAGTGTAACGATACCAAGCGCTTCGTTTTCTACGCCGCTCAAACGCAGCTCGGGTGCAGTAATCTCGCCGTTGATGCGATGTGACTTGTCAGTAGCTATTGTAATTTCCTTTAAAAATCAATTGAAACGGCGGTGTTGTAGCGCAGTAAATAGCCTTGGTTAGGATTTTTCGGCTACATCGGCAAGGAGGCGAGCAATCAAATTACTAATTGGCATCGTTCCCAGATCCGCATTACCTCGCGCACGCACGGCCACTGTTGCTGCATCCCGTTCTTTGTCACCAACAACGATAATGTATGGAACCTTCTGGACGGAATGCTCGCGTATTTTAAAGGTTATTTTCTCATTGCGCAAATCAGACTCCACCCTAAATCCTTGTTTTTTCAGGGATTGGGTTACGCTGCGCGCATAGTCGGACTGCCCCTCGGAGATATTCAATACAACCACTTGAACTGGGGCCAGCCACATTGGCAGCGCACCTGAATAATTTTCCAATAGCATGCCGATGAAGCGTTCGAAAGAACCCAGTATCGCGCGATGCAGCATCACGGGCACCTTGCGACTGTTGTCTTCGGCAACATACTCCGCACCCAATCGGATCGGCATCGAAAAATCTACTTGCATCGTTCCACATTGCCAAGCACGTCCGATGGCGTCTGTCAGTGTGTATTCGATTTTCGGACCATAGAAAGCACCTTCGCCAGGCGATATCTCGAACTCACAGCCAGAACGTTCCAGCGATGTAATCAACGCGTTTTCAGCTTTATCCCATGCCTCTTCTGATCCAACACGTTTTTCTGGACGAGTTGCCACCTTGTAGGTGATATTGGCAAACCCAAAATCTGCATACACCTTGTGCAGCAGCGCAGTGTAAGCCACGCACTCTTCAAGAATTTGATCTTCGGTGCAAAAGATATGACCGTCATCCTGGGTAAATCCACGCACACGCATAATTCCATGCAAAGAACCGGATGGCTCATTACGATGACATTGGCCGAACTCGCCATAGCGCAATGGTAAATCGCGGTACGAACGCATGTCTGATCGGAAGATCTGTACGTGACCTGGACAGTTCATCGGCTTGAGCGCATACGACCGCTTTTCCGACTCGGTCGTAAACATGTTTTCTTTGTAGTTTTCCCAGTGCCCTGATTTTTCCCACAAGCTGATGTCGAGAATCTGCGGCGCTTTGACCTCCTGGTATCCGTTGTCCTGATAAACACGCCGCATATATTGCTCAACTTGTTGCCAAACCGACCAACCTTTTGGATGCCAGAAAATCATGCCCGGAGCCTCTTCCTGAAAATGGAACAGATCCAGCAACCGGCCTAATTTGCGATGATCTCGCTTATCGGCCTCTTCCAGCATATGCAAATAAGCTTCCTGATCTTCCTTGCGCGCCCAAGCAGTGCCATAAATTCGCTGCAGCATTTCATTTTTTGAATCACCGCGCCAGTAAGCACCCGCCAACTTCATCAGCTTGAACACCTTCAGCTTGCCTGTAGAAGGTACATGCGGACCGCGGCACAAGTCTGTAAATTTCCCCTCTGTGTAGAGCGACACTTCCTGGTCGGCCGGGATTGCCCCTATCAACTCAGCCTTATAGGCTTCACCGATCGCTAAAAAATAGGCAATCGCATCATCCCGGGACATCACCTGACGCGTAACGGGTTCGTCCCGCTTGGCCAGTTCCAGCATTTTCTTTTCAATGGTAACAAGATCGTCCGGGGTGAACGGACGCTTGTAGGAAAAGTCGTAATAAAAGCCATTTTCGATTGTCGGCCCAATGGTTACCTGAGCATCGGGAAACAATTCTTTGACCGCGTAGGCCAATAGATGCGCGGTGGAGTGGCGAATCACATCTACGCCGTCAGCATCCTTGTCAGTAATGATTGCCAGATCAACGTCGCGATCAATCAAGAACGACGTGTCCACGACTTTGCCATCAACTTTGCCTGCAAGTGCCGCTTTCGCGAGCCCTGCACCGATACTGGCAGCAACTTGAGCGACGGTTACGGCCTGGTCAAATTGCCGTTGCGAACCATCGGGAAGACGAACTGAAACCATTTTGAGCTCCGTGACACGGCGCGTAGGCCAGTGCCAAATTGAATTGAATTGAATTGCATGTCAGACGAAACAAGTAAAAACCGGACGAAAAAAAACGCGATCCAGTCGCGCTTTTTCGGTGGAGCGTCAGTGAAAAAGACCCGGCTAATAACGATTGCTTGCGGTGATCCAAGTTCGCTGCGTCATAACCGGCTCTCTTTTTTCATTTAATGAAGTTGCGCCTTACGTACCCACGAAAATCACTATACTCGTTCCGCCGATCTTAGCATGTAACAGCATCATTATCTGAAACGATGTGCCAACGGGATCAAGGGGCAATGGGATCGGCTTCTATGGACGGCAGCGCTTTGATTACCGAGACCTCGCAATGCATCGAAATCGAAACCCGCAGCTTATTGCATCTTCAGATGGGTGCATCACCGTCATCAACAAACTGCGCATCATCACTCGGATCTTGGATTGCCGAGATAGTGCCGCGCATAACGACTATCAAGTTGAGCAAGCGGCAGCAACATAAACAAATCTGCACTGTGAAAATCGGGATCCCAAGCAGGCTCGCCGCAAACCCACGCACCGCTGCGCAAATAGCCCTTTAACAATGGGGGCGTTTGTGGCTTGAGGCAAGACTCACGGCCATCGATAGGAAATGGCAAATGAGGTGTTACGCGATAGTCCAGTGGCGCGATATTGTTCTCGGCCAGTCCGCGGTACAAGGCTGCCGCATTGTGTCCGCCATCAGCGAGGCTGATGCTTGCACACCCGATCAGATACTCGCACTGCTCTTTTTTCATGAATGCGGCGAGCCCTGCCCATAACAGCATGATGACGCCACCGCTGCGGTAATCCGGGTGAATGCAAGCCCGCCCGGCCTCAGCGGTACGTGACCGAAGGTTATCCAGACGACTCAGGTCGAACTCATTTTCGGAATAATACTGGCCCATTTTGCGCGCAGCCTGAGGACTCATTACCCGATACGTACCGACGACTTTCAGCGAACGTGTATCGCGCACGATCAAGTGATCGCAGCAGGCATCGAACTCGTCGCGGTCCAGCCCGTCACGGTTTTCAAGCGCTGACAGCCCCATACTTTCGATAAAGACCTTGTAGCGCAAACGCTGCACTTCGAAGACCTCCTCATCGGTACTCGCGAGGCTCAAGCACAAGGTTGCAGCATCCGGCGCAGCGCCAGTCGCCATAGTCGTAAGAAATCGCATTGTTTACCCTTGTCATTGACACGACCAAAGCGTAACTGCGGATTACTTCGACAAAATGACAGCAGGATGTCCGTTCGATGACATGACAACAACCCGGATGCATTGTTTGCTACTTCTCTTTGCGCGGACGTCCAGGCTTCAAAGGAGACAGTGTCGCCGCAGCCAATTTCAATGCAGCCAGATCAAGGTCTCGTATCAACGCAACGCCAATACGCAAAAGCTCGCTTTTTTTGACTTCGAAGCCAGCTTTCAAACAATTCTTTTTGACGTCACCTAAAACCGCGTATTCAACCTCCGGCATAGTGAAACTATCGCGCACCAGCTTCGCTTTTTTTACCTTTTCCTTAGCAATAGAAATATCAGCCGCTTCCGGAATGCTTTTTGGGAAAGCAATCGACGTACTTACTTTCGATTTCACTGCAGGCCTAGGGCGCACGGCCGGCGCAGTCTTTTGGGCCACAACAGGCTTTGCACGAACCGGCTTTTTAATTACCGGCTTGGCTGCAACGGTGGG
>AEPR01000168.1 GCA_000195205.2 Oxalobacteraceae bacterium IMCC9480
CTGGTTCGAGTCCAGGTCGGGGAGCCAGAATTTAGTAGTGAAATCAAGCCCTTACGAGAAATCGTCAAGGGCTTTTTTTTCGCCTATCGGCATCCACACCCGCCCTGTAATCGCCGTGTAACTGGATTTGATCAACGCATCGAGGTCAACCGATACAGCCAGGTCAGGCACCGCTACCTCGTTGGTTGTGCGAGCATCATTCCGGTATCAATCCGATGCTGCCACCAAGCGCCCGCCATGCCCGAACCCACCCTCTGCCCCTTACATCAAGAAGCACTCGTTTCCGAACCTGCCGAAATTCTCTATGGTGCGCATGCCGTTGCCCGTGATTATGAGGATGCCCGCGAACAGCTTTTTCCCAATTCGTTTTTTACGACCAGGGGCGGCTGCTTTTACTCGGCCACCTATCCAAAACATCGGCAAGTGGCATGCTGCCGATCGTGCCGAGAAGCTGAAAAGTTTTGGACTGCTTTGAGGGACAGGCCCTTCAGCGCAACTTTCTGACGGTTGGGCGGATTCGCTTTACGAGACCGTCACAGAATTTTTTTCTGGATTTTGCCGTCGAAAAAATTTTAGAAATTTTCATCCGCGAACGCAAAATGTTTGAGGGTTCGACCGATATATGCCCCACTCATGGGCGGGTACCCGATCGCGGACTCCCCCCCGGGGGGTGGGGTGCCCTTCGGCCATGCCAGTAATCCTCAAGGCGCATTGGCGCGCAATCAACCACAACGCCAGTCCATCTTGTCGCGCTCTTTGCGCCAATGCGAGCAACCCGGCCCTGATTGAGCAATGTATTTAATGCATCTATGGTGGCCTTGTACGAAAGCCCGACCGCATTACTAATATCGATCCCCTTGAGCAGACCGGTAACATTGGCTATGTGTTCGAGGATGCGTTGACTGTGTGTCGCGGTGATGCTTAGGTCGTGCATGCCACGCTCCTGAATGCCTTGGATGGCATCAGGTTCAACGATCCTCAGTAATTCGACGCCGCCTACCGTCCCGCCTTTTAAATGGCGCTATAACCCCGGCGTGTCGAACAAATTCAGGACATTAGCGGGCACGGTAAATTGTGCCGGTGCCGCCAGCGACGAGCTCGCAACTGACAGGTACGCACGCACCGGCACGACTAAACTCAACGACCTCGCAAGCGCGAGTAACGAATCACTTCAGACAATTAAATCTTTCTTGGCTTTGCGACGTGCAGCGAATCCTGCAAGACCCAAACCAACCACCAACATGGAGATTGAGGTCGGTTCAGGCACAGCCGAAACCGTTGAGCCGACTGAAAATGAGTTAATTTGTGTCACGACATAAGGGCCAGAACCAGGAGGCTGATTAAAATACATGTTTGCTTGCAATTCTATGGGTTGTCCTGCAACTGAGACAGGGGCCGGCTCTGTTGAAGAAGGAAGCCATCCAAAGCCTTGTGTAGTAAAAGGCTGAGGGCTCGCTGTCGCAGTGTAGAAATTAAAACCGTAACTTCTGCTGTTAAATCCGAGAGAAAAATTGTAGCTTGTCGGCGGAATGGCAGGGTAAAAAACTGTGGCATCAGCGCCGCCCGAGGTAGAGTAACCACCTTGAATTGAAGTCAACGCTTCGCTACTCGATCCTAATGGAGTGGTGACGGTAACCTTCGCACCGTTGAAGGTTCCACTCGAATACGGATTGAGAGGATCATATTTTGGCTGTAAGCCAAATGATCTGTAATTTAGGTAACTGGATTGGTAAAACGAAAAAAGTGATGCGTCGTATTGAACCGTCGCAACAAAAGGCAACGCTGTTGATGGATTGCTTGGGGATGTTGAGCAGCAACCATTTGAGTAAATAGTTGCGCTTCCAATTAGATTTATATACGTGATTGCAGCTTGTGCAGAGGATGTTCCTAGCAAAAAGCCGATTGAAAGGACCGCGACAGATATCTTGCGCATGAGAAAACCTTCAGGTTATGTTAATTGTTTAGCAATAATAGCCTGAAACCATTTCTTATTGGCATTTTTATAACGTCGCAACAAAATTCCGGGCGCGGTATTTTAATCAGCTGATAGTCCGCGGCTGCACGAGCCTCTCCCTGTTCGAGTCGCTTGCTAGAAAGCACAAGTCATTCCCTATTGCCCGCAAGCGTTTTTTCCAGTTCCACTACGGCGACCATAAAAGACGAAGACCTGGTCATTGAACGGATCCGCCGCCATCGTAGCCTCCGCCTCAGCAGCCACCCCCTGGGTAACGGGTAACGTCGCACATCGGTGACGCCGGCGACCATACTGATCAGCACGACGCTGGTCAGCACGACGCGAGGGAGGCCGACAATGTGCGGAAGCGGATCACTACCTTGGCCAGATCGGCACGAGTAACGCAGAAAGCCCGCCAAGCCCTGCATAGGCTCGTTTGTCTGCGTCAGACTGGTGAGGCAGTGCCGGTCTTTGATGCTTTGATTATTCTGTAGACACTTGCTATTCCCACGCTGCAAGCATCAGCGATTTCCTGCTTGGTATTGCCTTTCGCGTGCATGGTCATAATCTTGGCTGTCTTCGCTTGGGCGGTAGGTTGCCGACCCTTGTATTTGCCCTCAATTTTCGCCGCGGCAATACCGACCTTCTGTCTTTCCTTCATACACTCAACCTCAAATTGGGCGATGGATGCGAACAAATTAAAGGTAAGTCGACCATTGGGCGTCGATGTATCAACAGCAAGATCAAGGATTCGCATGGTTGCGCCCACTGTCGCTATTGCGGCCTCTATCTGGATCAAATGAGCCATCGATCGCGCGGCCCGTGACAAGCTGGTAAAGACCAGAACATCACCCTTGCCTAGCTTGCCAAGCACTTTGGCGAACTCGGTACGCTCGGCCATCTTCACGCTGCTGACCTTCTCTCGATAGATCGACTGGTCCGTGCAACCGGCCGCCTTCAACTTCATCACTTGGTCATCAAGTCCGGCAACCTGTTCAACCGTGCTGGTGCGGGCATATCCGTAGATCGTAGCCATGGTTATCTCTTTATCATATGCATTTAAGACAAGTGATATTACCACTAGATTCTGGAATTAAACGGCTATTTGATAGGTTTTTCGTTGATCGTCGTTGTCGATCTTTGGACCCTGCCCATGTGATAACTGTCGAACCACAAAACGAATGGTTAAAAATAAAAGATGACCAATCAATAAGAATTGTCTTTTCGATAATTAACAACCGGACTACTATCTTTTCCGCCTGGACAATTTTGCGCCAGAACAACCCCGTGAGGAACTGACATGCGGAACGTGATTGTTGGATTGGTGTTGGCAGTGGTGGCTGGCGCTGCGATGGCGGAATTTGAATATGCAACATACCAAGGCAACGATATGCCGGTAGGGACTACCACACGTTGCTATTACAGGTCGATGTCAGGGTTTGAGTTTTCAATTAACGTCAAAGGTGCATGCCCCGGTTCTGTTCAAGTCGATAGCGAAACCGGCCAAGTACGAAAGTAACCAGACAGCCAGCAGTGCCGGGCAGTGCCGCGCCCTTTTAAATATGCGTCCGGTGCCAGCGCGCAACCAAATAGACCAAAGCGTATGAGCAATATGAAAAATGTATGGGCACCACGGACGGTTCCCGAGGAACTGCAGGCACTACTGGCAGTGGAGGCGTCGTGGCCGCTAACTCCCGGTCAGCACCGGTCGCTGATGGAGTCGAAGGTTTCCAAGCTGTTCGAGGAAGCGGGGCCGGAGGACGCCAGGCAGGCAATGGAAATGTCAGAGGAATACTCCCCGGAAACGGCGCTGATAGCACGAAATCTTCCAGTGAAAGCATGGCCGGAAGCCCTGATGTGGTCGGACTCGATGGGGGCAATGCTGGCACGAATCAATTGGGAGAAGGAAGGGCCGCTGAAGTCGGCAGCCCTGAAGCTGGATCTGTTGGATCAGATGGAAGAACAGAGTCTTCAAAGTCTGATCGAAAGCCTGTAGCACCGTAAGCGTCTCAAGGACGCTTTATTTCGATGCATCGCCACGAGAAGGTACTCACACCATGGACGCAGACCAAGAAGCCAAAGCTACTAGAGATAATTACAAGCAATTTATAAAAACGACCACAAGGAGGATGAGATATCAGCTTGCGAAAAAAACACTTCGTTTTTCAGTTTATCAAAAACTTGAAATTTATGCGGTGATAAGCACAATTCTGATACTCGCCGCCTCATGGTTAAACATAAGCTGGCTAGAAATCCCACTATTAATAAATTTTTGGATACTGCTACTGATTGGTATAGCGCACCACTATAAATTGTTCAGGGATGAGCCTTGGCTGTTCTTTTCTGCAGCAGTCGAGGCTCTTCTTATTTGGTCTTTGTATAAATGGGGCATGAGTAATTTTTTTAAAATCGTAGAAGCCAACTCAATTTGCATGATGATATTTATTGTCAGATATTGGCAGCGAGGAGAGGAGTCCATAAATTGCAAAGCATATAATTCACACAACCAGGCATATTAAAGAGATGATTTATCAACCTTCAATGGCGCAAGATAAATGTATAAAAATAAAAAGTCGGCAATTATTACAGGACTGTTAATTTTCGGTCTAGCTATTTTTATAATGATAGCCTTTTCAGGAAGATGGCGAATCGTACCTTTAATGGCTATTTT
>AEPR01000167.1 GCA_000195205.2 Oxalobacteraceae bacterium IMCC9480
ATTTTTTCTCGATATCAAAGTACATCCACTCGGCACTCAGGATCGGATGCTTCTTGTAGCCGATCACGCGCGGTTGCGCCACCATGTTGCGATAGCGCGCGTAGCCCATGCGCTGGGCCGAGTACAGCTCCATGATGCGGGTCATCTTGTGATAAATCAGGTCGCGCTCGGGGCCGTCCGGCAGCTTTTGCGAGGCGCGGTACAACTCGTCGTAGGCCGGAATCTTGACGCAGCCATTGTTGTTCTGGCCGGTGTTCGGGCCGTAGTACAACTGCATGAAATTGTCGCCATCGGGATAGTCGGCAATCCATGGCGAGGTGCGGGTTTGCAGCTGGCAGGACTTTTCGGCTTTCAGCAAATCCGGGAACGGACGCACATCGCCGCTCATGCGGATGGCGATCGAGTCGTAGGTCTTTTTCCACATCTCGGCTTGCTGCTGGCCGGTGCTGTCGTTGCGCGCCGAATACCGGATCGTGAACGGTTTGCCGCCTGGCAGATTGCGGTAGCCATCGCCGCCTTTTTTGTAGCCGAACTTGTCGAGCAGGGCATTGGCGGCGACCGGGTCGTACTGGATCGAGCTTTTGTAGGACGGGTCGTGGCCGACCACACCGGGTGGAATCGGATATTGCAGCGCGATGGCTTCGCCATTCCAGACCAGCCGGATTTCTTCCTCGACGTTGTGGGCCATGGCGATGGCGCGACGCAGCGCAATCTTGGGCTTCTCGAAACCGCCCAGTACCGGGTCTTCCATGTTCCAGTAGTAGTAGCTCGATTCGGGGTCGACGATGCGCGAGAGCTGATAGCCCTTTTTGGCGAATTCGGGCTTGAGCTTGCCGCGGGTCAGCAGCTGCGGTGCCAGCGGTCCCTGCAATTCGAACAGGTCGATTTCATCGTTCTGGAACGCCAGCAGGCGCGACTGGTCTTCGACCATCACGGCGATCTCGACGCGACCGATCTGCGGCATGCGCTTGCCCTTGAGGCTGGCGACGATGGCCTGGTCTTCGGCATCGCTGCCTGCCTTGAAGTCCCAGGTAAAGCCGCGATAGGCCGGACTGGCGGTCAGTTCGATGCGCGACGAACGGACCCATTCGGTCAGGTGATACGGGCCGGTGCCAACCGGATTGGCCATGACCTGGCCGCCGGTGTCGTGGTATTTCTCGATCACTTCGCGCGCGACGGCACCGGTGGGCACGTGTGCCAGGATCATGCCGAGGTTGAAGTCGGGCTGGGTCAGGCGGATACGCAAGGTGTACGGATCGATGAGTTCGAAACCGGCGATCGGCGAGTCGTAGTCAAACTTGCCGGTCTTTTTGGCTTCCTTGGCGAGCTCGTCGAGACCGATGACCTTGCCCTCGAACAGCCAGGTATGCGGTGACGCCAGTTTCGGGTCAAACAGGCGACGGAACGAGTACACGTAGTCGGCCATCGTCAGTTCCCGCGTCTTGTCCTTGAAGGCGGCGTCGGGATAGAAGGTGATGCCCTTCTTGAGATGGATCGTGTAGACCTTGCCTTCCTCGGTCACCTCCGGCATGCCATCGGCGGTCAGTGGAACGAGCTTGGCGGGGCGGGCCAGGTAATCGTAGGTATAAAGCGTCTCGAAGACCGACTGCAGTACTTGTGCCGAATACAGGTCACGGGCGATGGCCGGATCAAAACCGGTCTCTGCGGCCGGGAAGACATAGCGCAAGACCTTGCCGGGATCGGCCGGGCTGGCCGCATGCGAAGCCAGCGGCAGCAGCGCGGCGGAGCCCGCGAGGATCAGGGTGCGTAACCAGAGTGATGTCATGTGTTTCCTAGCAGGTCAGAGCGATGTGAGTGTTCCCGATGCAGGCGGACATGGTCGATGGGCTCGCGCGCACACCGCAGAGCTTCAACGCCCCTGCTCCACCAGCCGCTTATCGATGTCGATGTATTCCCAGCCGGAGTGCAGCAGCGGATGCTTCTTGAAGCCCAGCACCCACGGCCGGCTGACCCAGTTGCGGATGCGCAGTACGCCCAGCTTCCAGGCGGTATCGGCTTCCATCTGCCGGTTCATCTGCAGATACAAGGCCGTGCGTTCGGCACCCGGCGGCAGCGCGATGGCTTGCTTGAACAAAGCATCATAAGCGGCAGACTCGTAGCAGCCGTTATTGCCCTGATGGGCGTTCGGTCCGTACAGCAGTTGCAGGAAATTTTCGCCATCCGGATAGTCGACGCTCCACGCACCGCCCCACATCATCAGCTCGCACTTGTTGGCGGCTTTCAGGTTGTCGGCAAAATTACTGACAGGATGTTCGGCACGGATGCCGATCTCGTCGAGGCCGCGCTTCCATAACTCGGCCAGCTCCTGATAGATCACCGATGCTTCGCGGTTGATTTTGAGCTTCAGCGGTTTGCCATCGGGCAGCGTGCGGTAGCCGTCGGGACCGCGCTTGTAGCCGAAGTGGTCGAGCAATTTGTTGGCCAGTACCGGATCGTAGCCGATGCTACTGCGGTAGCCCGGATCGTAGCCGACGACGCCCGGCGGGATGACCATCTGGGCATCGATGGCCTGGCCGTGGCGGATGAGGGCGACGTCTTCGGCGGTGTTGTAGGACATCGCAATGGCACGCCGCAGCGCATTTTTTTCGATCGTGTAGCCGCCGACTATCGGGTCATGCATGTTGAAGAACGTGTAGCTGATGGCCGGTTCGGTGAAGCGCTGCAGGCGGATTTTTTGCGCGACGAATTCGGGCTTGAGCTTGGCACCGTCGAGCGCGGTGCGCGAGGCCAGTTGCGGGATCCAGTCGATGTCGATCTGCTTGTCCTGGAAGGCCAGCCAGCGGGCCTGCTCTTCTTCGATCACGCTGACTTCGATGCGGCCGACCTGCGGCATTTTTTTGCCCTTCATGTCGCGCACGATTTGCTGGTCCATCGGGTCGGACGATGGCTCGAAATTCCAGATCGACCCGCGATAAACAGGATTGGCGACCAGGATGACTTTGCTGCGCGGGACGTAACGCTCGAGCATGTAGGCACCGGTGCCGACCGGATGCTGACCGCTTTGCAGCCCGTAAGCATCGATGACCTCGCGGGCGCTGCCGGCCAGCGCACCGTAGGCAATCACGTACAGGAAGTTGTAGTCAGGGGCATTGAGTTGTATCTGCAAGGTGTAGCGATCCGGTGTCTGCAAGCCGGTGACGGGCGCATCGTAGTCAAACTTGCCGCTCTTTTTGGCGGCAGCGACAACAGCATCCATGCCAACGATTTTGCCTTGCAGGAAACCGGCCGACGGCGAGCGGTTGGCCGGATCGAGCAGGCGGCGAAACGAGTAGGCGAAGTCTTGCGCAGTCAGTTCGCGCGGCTTGCCCTTGAAGGCAGGATCATCGCTGAAGAAGATCCCTTTCTTGAGATGAAAGGTGTAGGTCTTGCCACCATCGGAGACCTCGGGCATCGCTTCGGCGGCTTTGGGCACGAGCTTGGCGGGACTGGCCAGGTAATCGTAGGTGAGCAGCGTTTCGTAGATGGATTCGGCGATCAGGCCGGAGTAATAGTTCGACGTACGCACCATGTCGAAACCATCATCGGCGGCCGGCATGGCGAAATGGATGACCTTGTCAGGATCGGCCGGACTGACGGCGCGGGCCGGACCGGCAATTAGCAACAGGGTGACGCAGGCTTGCGCTACAAATTTCCACATCGATCGACATCCTTTATACGCTGCCGCCATGCGGGCCTGCCCTGAAAATGCCGGATGACATGCCAGAACCGGATGGCCCGATTGATCGTTGGACCGTTACGAAACGGCATGTGGCCGAGACGTAAAAGGACGACACCATAACGCAAGTCAGCACGAATCGGGCACGTGAAAAATATATTTTCATGGTGCTGCGCACAAGAAACATTCCCACCAATAGACGTCCTCCATCAGCAGTCCGCCAGGTGCTTTTAGCTATCGTAACGAGTTGTCCGGAATCGATTTATAAAATTTAGCCATTTTTGATATTCGCCATATAACCCGACAGTATCCCCACGTCCGATCAAGTATTCCGACTGGTCCGAAGCGCCATTTCCGCAGCAAATTACACGTTGCAATATTGCACATACCACTTTGGTCGCTAATTGACATGGACCGATACGCAATGGTTCCATTGCCCACCAATCAATTTCGATATGGATTGATTGTCAAGCGACAGAAGATCGCTTCCAACTAGTGATGTATGAATTTCCCCCCAAGGAGTGTGGCAATGATGATGGAAACCGTGATCTCACGATCAATCCGTGTGATGTTTGCAGGTGGTGTGGTGCTGGGGCTGGGATTGACGACTGCCGCGCAAGCGCAGGAAGTCAGCTCGACGCAACGGGTTGAAGTTACCGGCTCGAGTATCAAGCGCATTGCCGCTGAAAGCTCGCTGCCCGTCACGACGCTGACCAAAGACGACATTGCCAAGAGTGGTGTGACGACCGTCGAAGCACTGCTGCAATCAGTGACCTCGACCTCGACGGCGGGTGCGACGCAAAATTCCCAGTTAGCCGGCTTGTCGACCTACGGTGCATCGAGCGTGTCGCTGCGTGGACTCGGTGACTCGCGCACGCTGGTGCTGGTCAACGGCAAACGCCTGGCTGTGTTCGCCGGTACCGGCGGTGCGGTCGACGTCAACTCGATTCCGTTTGGCGCGATCGAACGCGTTGAAATCCTGCGCGATGGTGCTTCCGGCGTGTACGGCAGTGATGCGGTCGCCGGCGTCGTCAACTTCATCTTGCGCCAGGATTACAAGGGTCTCGAAATGAGCGCCGGTTACAACGCCCCGACCCGCGGCGGCGGCACGACCCAGAAAGCCAGCATCCTGTTCGGCGCCGGCAACCTGGCTGAAGACCGCTTCAATGTCATGCTGTCCGGTGAATTCGAAAAAGCCGAAGCCTTGTTTGGTCGTCAGCGCGACTTCGCCAACACCGGCAATATCGCCCCGTTCATCCAGTCGGCAGCCACCGAAACCGGTCGCATCGAAGGTATCTGGGTGCCAGGTCAATCGCGCGCACAGAACGCCCGCAACGCCACCACCAACCCGTACGGCTACAGCTCGTCCGGCTACGGCAATCCGAAAGCACCAGCCAATTGCGCTGACATCTCGATGTTTTCATCCGGCAAAGGCGGCGTCGGCGGCGCTTATGACAATTGCAAATATGACTCGGCACCGTTCGTTGGTCTGTTTCCGGAAGTCGAGCGGGTCAACCTCGTTGGCGCAGTGAAATTCCAGTTGACACCGGACCACCAGATTTACGCAGATACGCTGTATGCGCGTAACAAGGTCATCGAGACATATCAGCCATCACCAGCTCGCGTCGGCTTTTTCCAGACTGACAATGCCTTCGATGGCAGCGGCGTCGATGCAGCACTGCTGATCCGCCCAAGCAATCCGAACTACGGCACCTACATCACACCGTATCTGCTGTCACACGGCCTGTCGGCAATGAATGGCCAGACACTGGCGATTACGCTGCGTTCGTTCCTCGCCGGAGCCCGTCAGGAAACTGATACCAATACCCAGTCACGCGTCAACGTCGGCATGAAAGGCGTGATCTTCAAGAGCTGGGACTACAACGTTTCGCTGATCGCCAACGAAGCCAAGACCGATGGCCGGTTGACTGACGGTTATTACTCGCAACTGGCGCTGGCGCGTGTCCTCAACGACCCGGCCAACAACTGGAATCCGTTTGCCGTCGGTGGCATCCAGGACGCTGCACTGACGGCCAAGCTGCAAGCCGCCAAATATACCGGCTCGACCATCACGGCCAAATCCAAGAGTACCGGCTTTGACAGTTCCGTCACCGGCACCCTGACCGATCTGCCGGCCGGACCGCTGCAACTGGCGACCGGTTTCAGTGTTCGCAAGGACAGCTATGCGGTCAACGTTCCTGACATCCTCGGCTCGGGTGACATTGCCGGCCTGGGCGGCGCGACCTTGCCGGTTGATGCCTCGCGTACTGTCCGTGCGCTGTTCGCAGAATTGAACATCCCTATCCTGAAGACCCTCGAAGGTAACGTCACGGCCCGCACCGACAGCTACAGCGACGTCGGCAGCACGACCAACGGCAAGGCCAGCTTGCGTTTCAGCCCGACCCAAACGATGCTGTTCCGTGCTTCGGTTGGCTCCGGATTCCGCGCACCGTCGCTGGTCGAACTGCATCGCCCGCAGTCGACCGGCGCGACCGAAGCCTTCATCGATCCTAAGTTTGTTGCAGATGGCCCGGTCCAGGCCGTCGCCATCATTGGTGGCAATCCGAACCTGAAGCCGGAGAAATCGAAGCAGGGTAGCGTCGGTATGGTGTTGCAGCCAATTTCCAGCGTCTCGATCGGCATCGACTACTTCAACATCAAGATCGACAACCTGATCGCCGCACCATCGGCGCTGTCGCTGGTCAATGCGGCCCGTGCCGGCAAACCACTGTACGGTCCGGATGACGTCGTATTTGCACCGGATGGCACCGTCGATACCGTCAAGCAGATTGGCCGCAATGCCAATGGCGCGACGGTCAGCGGTTTCGATATCGACCTGCGCTTCAAACAAGCGGTCGCTACAGGCAAGGTCTCGGTTGCTCTGAACGGCACCTATACCAGCAAGTACGATTACAAGACGCTGAACGGCACCCAGGGTAGTGTCGGGACCATCGTCCAGCCGGACGGTTCTCCCCTGGACATCGCTCAATCGGGAGTCGTGTTCCGCTGGAAGCACAACCTGGCATTCAACTACCAGAGCGGCCCATGGTCGACCACGCTGGTACAGAACTACCAGTCGGGCTACCGCGATGCCAACGACCTCAATGACAACCAGCATCATGTCGCTGCGCTGACGATTTACGATGCCCAAGTAGCCTATACCGGCATCAAGAATCTGACCCTCAGTGCCGGCATGCGCAACCTGTTTGACAAAAATCCGCCTATCTCGATCGGCAACGGTACGCAGTTCCAGGCAGGTTACGACCCGACTTACTACGATGCACGGGCACGTACTGCTTACCTGACTGCAAACTACAAGTTCTACTGATCGGCATAAGACCGTGGGGTACGTGGAAGGCAACTCCCGCGTACCAGATGCCTGATTCAATATAAAGACAGGATCACCCGCCATCCGTGCGGGGCAGATCCGACAAAGTGTAGTGACACCAACGCCGGGTAATTTACCGGCGTTTTTTTGTTTACTTGCTCAATGGCAGCCCGCCTGCCAGCGCGCATCACCCTCACCGCCACCACGTTATCGCCGGCTAAAAAATATATTTCGATGCTGCTGCGCACAAGATCGCAAGCCAGTTCATCCCGCTCAACCGGTATAGAGTTCCCCGCGTAAAAGTATCGCGACGGCAATTCTTTTATCGATATATAAAATTCAGCTTCTAGCGTCAATCACCATACAAACACACTGACTCCCTTTCCTGAGCAGGGAAATTCATCTGCGGAATTGCGGCTTTCATCGCTAAAAACCACCGTTGTTTTATTGAACTACAACCATCGGTCACTCAACTTTTCGTACTGACACAATCGAGTTTCAAATGGTTCCATGTTCTGCGCAAAATCAATTTCTAAAAGAGATTGTTTTTCGGGCCGGCAATAGCCAGCAAATAAAAATCGATTGTTAAAAAATACCCCCCCCC
>AEPR01000166.1 GCA_000195205.2 Oxalobacteraceae bacterium IMCC9480
TGACACCGAAAATTTCCTGGATCAGTACGATGCCCGGACCGGTTCCGGTCGGCGGAAGTGCCAGATAGCCCTGGAAAGTTTTGCCGTCGTGGCTTGCAATATCGATCATTTGAGATGTCATGGTGTCATTTCTTTCAAGAAGAAGGGAAAGGTACTGGGGACATGAACCGTCCGCTGCGCAGACGACAGCGTGATGGGAAGACAAAAAATTCACAGTGCGCGTTCTGCAGCGGCTGAAGTCTAGGGTATCCGGACTGTTCGTGCTGTAGTGACGGGTCCCGGGCTCTCGAGCAATAAAACAATATTTTTCTATGGCAACTGTTTGACTCGTCCTGTAGCATCTTCGAGCGAACTACCAACACTCACACATGCATCCGCGCTCCGCTTGTCGGACAGTCCGGCTTCATGCCACAGAGATCAACCGAGCGGCCACCTCGCATGCAATTTCACGACTTCGACCAGCAACCCTTGCCTCAACCGCACATCGATCCTGCAGAGCATGCCGGCGCGTCTACATTGGTATCGACCAATGCACGACTGGAATACCTGATCGCCAATACGCCGGCCATCATTTACAGCAGCGTTCCGACCGGCGACTTCAAGATGACGTTCGTCAGTGATAACGCCCGACGCGTGCTGGGCTATGAACCGGCGGACATGGTCGCTGATCCGAATTTCTGGTTCGACCATATTCACCCGGAAGACATTCCGACTATTTTTTCCAGCCTGGCACTGCTGTTTGTAGAAGGCCAACGCTCGTACGAATATCGTTTCAAAACCAGCGATGGCATCTATCTGTGGATGCATGATACGCTGCGCCTGATGCGCGACGCCAATAACGAACCGCTGGAAGTCGTCGGATTGCTCAGCAACATCACCGAACGCAAAAAGATGGAAGAAGCCCTGCAAAAAAAGGGCGATGAACAGCAACGGATGATTGAGGAGATGCAGCAAATGCAGGCTCAGCTACTGCAATCCGAAAAAATGGCATCCATCGGCCAGTTGGCTGCCGGAATCGCCCATGAAATCAACAATCCTGTTGGTTTCGTCAATTCCAATCTGGGTTCGCTACGCGCTTATGTCGATACGCTGCTTGACGTCATCGAACGCTATGACGCGGCTGTCGCTACGACAGCAGACATGAGTGCCCTGAAGTCACAATTGGCGCAGATCCAGCAGGAAGCTGAAGTCGACTACCTGCGCGAAGACGCCGTTGCGCTGGTGAGTGAATCGCTTGATGGCCTCAAACGGGTGCGCGATATTGTTCAGTCTCTCAAGGATTTCGCCCATGTCGGCGAATCAGACTGGCAGGTGGCCGACCTGCACCACGGACTGGACAGCACGCTGATGATTGCCGCCAACGAATTCAAGTACAAGGCCAGCATCGAAAAACACTACGGCAAGCTACCGCTGGTGATGTGCCTGGCATCACAAATCAATCAGGTCTTCATGAATCTGATCATCAATGCCGCACAGGCCATTACCGACAAAGGGACCATCACCATTCGTACCGGCGTCAGCGATGACTGGGTCTGGATAGAAATCGGCGATACCGGAAAAGGGATCGCAGCAGACCAGATCAACCGGATCTTCGAACCATTCTTCACTACCAAGCCTATCGGCCAGGGCACCGGGCTGGGTTTGTCGCTGTCCTACAATATTGTCAGTCAACACAGTGGCCGGATAGAGGTCGACAGCCAGGTCGATCTGGGTACGCGCTTTACGGTGCATCTGCCAATCAATCCGCCAGCCATGGCCTGAATCACGCGACCCCAGATAAAAAAAAGCCCGGACGATGCCGGGCTTTTTTTGATGCGACTGGTTCAGCCGCCGGTCTTCAGTTTGGTAACCCGGGTCGCCCGCTCCGGAATCACATCCGGCGATGGACGCCCTTTCTGGGCCAGCAGCTTGATGAAATCCTGCACGATCTGGCGATGATGCATGTCCAGCTCCATGAAATCGGCAATCAGTTTCGATTGCGCCGATTCGGAGGCACCGCTGGTTTGGGGAGCCGAAATTACCGCATTTTCTTCAGGCCCGCCGAAGCGCAGCCACTCTGCAGTGACACCCAGCCAGTTCGACAGGGCACGCAATTTATCCTGGGTCGGAATCGATTCACCGACCAGCCACTTGCGCGCGGCGTGGACCGTAATCGGACTACCGGAAAACCGGAAGTTGAACTCGCGTGATAAATAAGTCGGATGATTCGCAGCATGGTTGGCGTTACGTAGCGCCAGTTGAAGTCGTGCACTAAAGGCAGTGCGTTCGGTGGATGTTTTCATTGTAGGCAGTTCCGCAGGCAGTTTCTAGGCATCGACACGTTCTTTGTCCAGTCGTCGTTTTCACTCATGTTCCGGTTTTTCCTACCGCAAGGTAGTACAAACTCCCGATGATTACGAGAAAGTTCTTTCGTTAGTCCGAGCATACAGCATGTAGCACTTCGAAAAACTATTAGTTTCAAGAAATAACCAATAATTGATAGTTCTATCGTTTTGGTTTTTCCCGGCGCGATCGGGTCGACAGATTGGGTGACGGCATATTTTTTTCAAGTGCAATTTGAAGGCCTGAATTGCCACCTGATTGCGCCATAAGGCCCACTGGAACGAATGTTAATTTCCATTGTGAACGATTGTTAAAGTAAAACGAAAAAAAACCGATTTTTAACAGAAGTTGGTAAATTGTCGGCAACTTATTGATTCAGACTTTTTGCGACCGCCCCCATGAGAATTGCCGTACTTGACGATGACCGCACACAAACCGATCTGGTATGCCAGGTGCTGAGTGGTGCCGGCCATACCTGCCACGCGTTTCAAAGCGGCAAGGAAATGCTGAACCAGCTTCGTCGCGAAAGTTTCGACATGCTGATCATCGACTGGCAAGTCCCTGACCTGAGTGGTGCTGACGTATTGCGCTGGGCGCGAGAAAAACTGCCGGCTGTCTTGCCGGTCCTGTTCATGACCAGCCGCTCGGGCGAGGACGATATCGTCGCCGGCCTGGCCGCGGGTGCGGATGACTACATGATCAAGCCGATCCGGCGCGGCGAACTGGTGGCCCGCGTGCAAGCCTTGTTGCGACGCGCCTACCCGACTCAAAACACGATCGAGCAAATCCAGTTCAGCCATTACATTTTCGAACCACGTACCGGCCGGTTACTGGATCACGGTGAGCCGGTCGAACTGACGCAAAAAGAGTTTGATCTGGCCTTGCTGCTGTTCCGCAATCTCGGGCGGCCGCTGTCACGTGCGTATATTCTCGAGGCAGTCTGGTCGCGCGATGTCGAAATTCCATCGCGCACGATGGATACGCATGTTTCACGGGTGCGTACCAAGTTAAAATTGCGTCCGGAAAATGGCTTCCGGTTAGCCCCGGTTTATAGTTACGGTTACCGTCTGGAACAAGTCTCCGGATAGGCGTCCAATTGCAGTGAAGAGAACGCATGCGTGCAACCACTACAGGCTGGGTCAGGCTGTTCGTACCGGTATCGGTTGCGCTGATCTGCATGCCGCAAGCACAGTCGGACGACGCGTCTGACGGCATCGTGGTCGCTGCCTCGGGAATTACCATCACCGCCCGCCAGGGTGACACCCTCTCATCGATCGCCACGCGATTTACCAGCGCCACCAGCAACTGGGTTGTACTCGGCAAGCTCAACAACATCCGCAAAGACACCAGCATTCCGGTCGGCAGTGCCATCCTGATTCCGGCCAGCCTGCTGCCCGACGAACCGGCACAAGCGCGCGTCACCATGTTGTCCGGCACGGTCACTGCGCTGGGAGCCGACCGTCAACCAGTGACCCTGTCGATCGGTAGCCGCGTGGTCGAAGGCATGCAAATCGAGACCGCCAACAACAGCTTCCTGACGCTCGGCTTGCAGGATGCATCGCGCGTCTCCATTCCATCGAACACGCGCATCCGCTTGTCCATCCTGCGCATGGCCAGATATACCGGCAGTCCGCGCACCGAAATCACCATCCTGCGCGGCAAGGTCGAATCGCAGGTCAGCCCTCTCGCTCCAAATATGGGCCGCTATGAAATCCGTACGCCTATGGCCATGGCCGGCGTGCGGGGCACCCATTTCCGCGTCGGTCTGCAGGCCAATGGCACGACCGCCAATGAACTGCTGTCCGGCATCGTCGAGGTCAGCCGGCTCACACCCGGCCCGGGTGTGAGCTTGCAGTCCGGACAAGGCAATATCGTCAGCAGCACGGTCGGTGCGCCGGTGGCCCTGCTGGCGGCACCGCAACTGACCGACCAGGCCAGCCTGCAGAACGGCGGCATCGCTCAATTCAAGGCTGTCACGCTGGCGGGAGCCGCCGCCTACCACTTGCAGATCGGTACTGACGCACAAGGCGAGACCCCCTTCGCCGAAACCCGATCGAGTGGCCCTGCAATGTCGCTTAGCGGGGTCAATGCCGGCGATTACTTCGTACGCATTTCGGCCATTGATGCACTTGGACTGGAGGGTTACGCCCGGGTCGTGCCGGTCAGCCTGCGGCCGGCTCAAGCACCAACGCCATCGGCACCGACCGTCGACTCCAGCGACAGCAAGCAATTCCAGCTCAGCTGGCGCAGTCCGGCGGCCGCCGGATTCAATGTCCAGGTCGCCCGCGATGTCCAATTCAGCTGGCTCCTGTTCAATACCACCAGTACCAAGCCAGTGGTGACGTTGCCACGCCCGCCGTTCGGCACCTACTTTGCCCGCGTACAAATCCGTAACGACGATGGCAGCACCGGACCGTACTCGGCAAGCCAGAGTTTTGTCGTGACCGATCAGTGGATCATCCACGACGGCAATCCGGTCACCGCTCAATCGGGCCGGGTGCGCTGAAGCGTGGTCATGCGCGCCCGCTCCTTGCTGTCCATGTCGTCACTGGTGGCACTAAAAAATTATTTCGCGCTGCGCGAATGGATCGCCTTGCTACTGGTGATGCTGTTGCTGGCCGCCGGACTGGGCTGGCAAAACGGTCTCGGGCGAATCGACCTGACGCTCTACGACCAGCTCATCACCGCCAGTGCACGGCCCGCACGCGACGACATCATCATCGTGGCCATCGACGATTACAGCCTGGCCGAACTGGGCCGCTGGCCGTGGCCGCGTGAATTGCATGCGCAACTGATCGACCAGCTCAGCCTGGCACAACCGCGCGCCATCGGTCTCGACGTGATCCTGTCAGAGCCTGAGCGCCCACCCCGCCTCGGCGATGCGGCCTTGCAGGCGGCGATGGCACGCAGCCAGCGCGTGATCCTGCCCGTCGTCATCACCACCAACGGTACCCGCCACATCGCCACGCCACCGATACCGGAACTGGCCGACGTCGCCCATGGTCTCGGCCACATCGGCCTGAATATCGATCCCGATGGCGTCGTGCGCAGTACATTTCTCGATGAAACCGGCGAACACGGATCCTGGCCGCATTTTGCCGCGATGGTCGGTAGCGACCAGCTGCCTGCTTACCCGCACCGCATCAGGCCAATGCTGATTCCATACGCCGGCAGCAGCGGGCAGGTGATGTCGGTGCCGTATGCGGCAGTGCTGCGCGGCGAGGTGCCGGCGGACTTCTTCACGAACAAGTACGTACTCGTGGGTGCCACCGCCGTCGGCATGACCGATGCCTATCCGACACCGGTCTCGGGTCAGGGCGGCGGCATGCCGGGGATTGAAATCAGTGCCAACATCCTCGCCAGCCTGCTCGATGGCCACACGCTGGTGACGGCACGTCCGTGGCAAACCGCGTTGCTGAGCAGCCTGCCGGTGTTGCTGGCTATGCTGGGTTATTTGTTTCTGTCGCCGCGTGCGGGCTTGCTGGCGACCGCCGGATTGCTGCTGGCCAGCCTGGCCGGCGCATGGATGGCTTTTCGGTTGGGCGTCTGGATACCGCCGGCGGCAAGCTGTATTGCACTGATCGTGGCCTATCCGCTATGGAGCTGGCGCCGGCTCGATGCCGCCATCAGCTATCTCGGCCAGGAATTCAGCCGGCTCGACAGCGAACCGCATTTGCTACCCGAACTGGAGCGGCGCAAGCCACGCAGCGCCGATATCCTGGAGCGACGCATCCAGGCCATGAAAAACGCGGCGCGGCGCGTGCGTGACCTGCGCAAGTTCGTCTCCGACAGTCTCGACAGCCTGCCGGACGCGACGCTGGTGACGACCGTTGATGGCTATGTCCTGCTGTCGAACAAGCACGCGGTGGATTATTTTGCCAGCGTCGGTTTCAGGAACGTCAATGGCGCGTTGCTGCCGTATCTGTTTTCGACGCCGGGCCAGACCGTCCCGCATGCGTTCGACCATACCTTCGAAGGCCCGTTCGACTGGTGGGACTTGCTCGATCCGCAGCGCGCCGCGACCTTCGCCGATGGCATCGGCTACCGCAACGAGGCCGGTGCCGAACTCCTGGTGCGCAGCGCACCATGCCGCTCGAACGACAATGTCCTGACCGGCTGGATCGTCAGCATCGTCGACATCTCGGCAATCAAGCTGGCCGAGCGCAGCCGGGATGAAACCCTGCGTTTCCTGTCGCACGACATGCGCACACCGCAGGCCTCGATACTGGCACTGCTGGAATTACAGGCCGATCCGGCATCGGCGCTGCCCCAGGCAGAGCTGTTCGCCCGCATCGACAAGGCGTGTCGCAAGACACTGGGCCTGGCCGATAATTTCGTCCAGCTGGCGCGCGCCGAGTCGCATGAATACCGGCTCGATGAACATGACTTCCAGGACCTCGTGTTCGATGCCACCGATGAAATGTGGACTCTGGCCAATAGCAAGAAAATCACCATCCGCAACGAAGTCACCAGCGAGCTGTTCCCGGTCCGCGTCGATCGCGGGCTGATGACGCGGGCGCTTGCCAACCTGCTCTCGAACGCGATCAATTACAGCCCCGAAGGCACCGTCATTACCTGCTCGCTGCGACCGCGTGCGACCTTGCTCGGCACGCTGCTCGTGTGCGATATCACCGACCAGGGTTACGGTATCGCGGCGGCCGACCAGATCCGGATTTTCCGCCGCTTCCAGCGTGTCGACCTGCCCAATCAGCCCCGTCACGACGGCATCGGTCTCGGCTTGGTGTTCGTCAAAACCGTCATCGAACGCCACCATGGAGAGATCTCGTTCACCAGCAAGGTCGGGCTGGGCACGACCTTTACCGTGGTATTGCCGGTCATCAACGTGCATGCCTGACCGGGCAACAGGCATCACACGCTATAATGGCCCCTCACAAAGCAAGCCGGTCCACCCATACAATGCAACTGCTCGCCCTCGGACTCAACCACACCACCGCGCCGCTGTCCCTGCGCGAGAAAGTCGCGTTCCCGACGGACCAGATCGGCCAGGCAGTCAGCGCAGCGCGGGCCTGGTTCGGCAAAGACGGCAACCTGCGCATCGGTGACGAAGCCGCCATCCTGTCAACCTGCAATCGTACCGAACTGTATGCCGCCAGCGACCTGCCGGGCGGCGCCGAAGCAGTGCTCGATTCAACCGGGCATTTCCTTGCCAGTTATCACAACCTGTCCTATTCCGAACTGCGTCCTTTCCTGTACGCGCGCCCGCAAGGTGAAGCCGTACGGCATGCTTTCCGTGTCGCTTCCGGCCTCGATTCAATGGTGCTGGGCGAACCGCAAATCCTGGGCCAGATGAAAGAAGCGGTGCGCCAGTCCGATGCCGCCGGCGGGCTCGGCACCTATCTGCACCAACTGTTCCAGCGCACCTTCTCGGTCGCCAAGGAAGTGCGCAGCACGACTGAAATCGGTGCCCACAGCGTCTCGATGGCAGCGGCCGCGGTGCGTCTGTCGCCACGTATTTTTGACAGCATCAATGATCAGCATGTGCTGTTCATCGGTGCCGGAGAAATGATTGAATTGTGTGCAACCCATTTTGCCGCGCACAATCCGAAGTCGATCACGATCGCCAACCGGACGCTGGAACGCGGTCAGGTACTGGCCGAACGCTTTGGCGGCAAATCGATCCGGCTGGCCGAACTGTCCGGCAAACTGGCCGAGTTCGATATCGTCATCTCGTGCACGGCATCAGCATTACCTATCCTCGGCCTAGGCATGGTCGAGCGGGCCGTCAAGACCCGTCGTCACAAGCCGATGTTCATGGTCGACCTGGCAGTGCCGCGCGACATCGAACATGAAGTCGCCCGCCTCGATGACGTCTTTTTGTACACCGTCGACGATCTTGGTGCGGTGGTCCAGACCGGCGTAGAAAGCCGGCAAGCAGCGGTATCGCAAGCCGAATCCATCATCGACACCCGCGTGCAATCGTTCATGCACTGGATCGATCACCGTGCGATGGTGCCGGTGATCCAGGAGCTGCACGAAACCAGCGAAGCGATGCGCCTGCACGAACTGGAGCGCGCCCACAAGCTGCTGGCACGCGGTGAAAATATCGACGTGGTGCTCGAGGCCTTGTCGCGCGGTCTGACGGCCAAGTTCCTGCATGGCCCGCAACATGCGCTCAACAATGCCGAGGGGGACGAACGCGCTCACCTTGCTGCGCTGCTGCCACAGTTATTCCGCAATCGCCGCTAGCCGGTTCCACACTCTCCCTCGCTATGCCGTGCGCCGTCAGGCGACCGCCCCACCCGCTTTCCAGGATGTCCCATGAAACCATCGATGCTCGTCAAACTTGATCAGCTGGCCGACCGGCTGGGTGAACTCAATGAGCTGCTGACACAAGAAGACCTGGCCTCGGACATGGACAACTATCGCAAGCTGACCCGCGAGCATGCCGAACTCGGCCCGCTGGTGGAGCTGTATGACAGTTTCCGCGTCGCCGAAGCCGACATCGCGACCGCGCACGACATGCTGGCCGATCCCGACATGAAGGATTTTGCGCAAGAGGAAATCCTCGCTGCGCGCGCCCGCACCGAACAGATCGAAGCCGACCTGCAAACGATGCTGCTGCCGAAAGACCCGAACGACGAGCGCAACCTGTTCCTCGAAATCCGCGCCGGTACCGGTGGCGATGAATCGGCGCTGTTCGCCGGTGACCTGCTGCGCATGTACACGCGCTATGCCGAGCGCAATCGCTGGCAGGTCGAGATGGTGTCGGAATCGAGTTCCGATGTCGGCGGCTACAAGGAAGTCATCGTGCGCGTCATCGGCAACGGTGCCTATTCGCGCCTGAAGTTCGAGTCCGGCGGCCATCGCGTGCAGCGGGTGCCGACCACCGAAACGCAGGGTCGCATCCATACTTCGGCCTGTACCGTGGCGGTGATGCCGGAAGTCGACGAGATCAGCGATGTCGATATCAATCCGTCCGACCTGCGCATCGATACCTATCGGGCTTCCGGTGCCGGCGGCCAGCACATCAACAAGACCGATTCGGCTGTACGCATCACCCACCTGCCGACTGGTATCGTGGTCGAATGCCAGGACGACCGCAGCCAGCACAAGAACAAGGCCTCGGCCCTGAAAGTGCTGGCGGCGCGGATCAAGGATGCGCAGGTGCGCGAGCAGCAATCGAAGGAAGCCGCGACCCGCAAGTCACTGATCGGTTCGGGCGATCGCAGCGAGCGCATCCGCACGTATAATTTTCCGCAGGGGCGCATGACCGACCATCGCATCAACCTGACGCTGTACAAGCTCGACTTCATCATGGACGGTGATCTCAATGACCTCACCGGCGCGCTGGCCGCGGAACACCAGGCGGAATTGCTGGCGGCGTTGGGCGACGACAATTGATTTTTGCCCGCTTAAGTTATCGTAGGGGCTGCGCGCCTCTCCACCCATAGACTTTTCCTTGCCTGCCTACCTCATGAAAAATTCCAAACCCATCCTGCTCTGCGTCGCGCTGGCTAGCTTCGCGCTACTCGGCGTCGCGCTCTACCTGCAAGTCGTCGAGCGCATGCAACCCTGCCCGTTGTGCATCATCCAGCGCTATGCCTTTGCGGCAGTCGCCCTGATTTGTCTGATATTCGCCTTCCTGCCGCGCGGTGCCAGCGCCACCGGTGCAGGCTTCGCGGCGCTGGTGGCACTGGCCGGTGCCGGCACGGCGGGCTGGCATCTGTGGGTCAAGGCCCATCCCGAAATCTCGTGCGGCATCGACCCGCTGGAAACCGCGCTCAACACACTGGCTCCGGCAAACTGGCTGCCGCTGGTCTTCAAGGCCGATGGCTTTTGCAGCACGCCGTATGCACCGATACTCGGGCTGTCGATCCCGCAATGGTCGCTGGTCTGGTTTGTCGGCTTCGTGTTGATACTGGGCCGGATTGCCCTCAAGCGCGGTCGCTAGGATGCCACTCATCGTCGCCGGCGAGACCATCGAAGCGGTGCTGCGCCAGCCGGCACCGCTTCTGGCGGAGCGTCGCATCCTGCTTGGCCATGCACTTGGCCTGACACGCATCGAACTCATCACCGGCAATGAACAGATGCTGACGCCGGCCCAGGCGCAACGGGTCTCGGCGCTGTTTGAACGGCGCATCGCCGGCGAGCCGATTGCCTATCTGGTTGGCACCCGCGAGTTCTACGGCTTGCGCTTCGAGGTCACGCCGGCAGTGCTGATCCCGCGTCCGGAAACCGAGTTGCTGGTCGAGCTGGCGATCGATCGCCTGCCGCGCCAGGGTCGCGTGCTCGACATGGGAACCGGATCCGGTGCCATTGCCGTAGCGCTCGCCAACAGCCGGCGCGATGCGGCAGTCAGCGCCATCGACTTCAGTGACGCCGCGCTCGCCGTAGCCCGCCGCAACGCCGCCCACCATGCCGTCCAGGTGCACCTGCAACGCAGCGACTGGTACGCGGCACTGGAAGGCCAATGCTTCGACATGATCGTGGCCAATCCGCCGTATATCGTCGAGGGCGATCATCACCTGTCCGAAGGTGACTTGCGCTTCGAACCGGTCGATGCGCTGACCGATCATGCCGACGGACTGAGTGCGCTGCGCCAGATCGTCAGCGGCGCAACGGCTGCGCTCGCACCGGCCGGCTGGCTGCTGATGGAACACGGTTACGACCAGGCGGCGGCGGTCTGCGCGCTGCTCGATGCCGCCCAATTCACCGATGTGCAAAGCTGGCCCGACCTGGCCGGCATTGCCCGCGTCAGCGGCGGCCGTCGCCGCATTGCCGCGCCGTAGCAGCGCATACCAATCCGTTTTCACTGCCTTCATTCACCGCTTGATTTTTACTTTGCCCGACACGCCATGCTGCCATCCATCGAACAACGCCTCGCCCTTGAACTAGTTGCCCGTCCGGCTCAGGTCGCCGCTGCCATCGCTCTGCTCGACGAAGGCGCGACCGTGCCCTTCATTGCCCGCTATCGCAAGGAAGCCACCGGCGGTCTCGACGATATCCAGTTGCGTCTGCTTGAGGAACGCCTGCGCTATCTGCGTGAACTCGAGGCGCGCCGCAGCGCCATCGTCAGCGCCATCGAAGAACAGAACAAGATGACGCCGGCGCTGCTCGACATGATCCTTCACGCCGAAGACAAGACCCGGCTCGAAGACCTGTATCTGCCGTTCAAGCTCAAGCGCCGCACCAAGGCGCAGATCGCGGCCGAAGCCGGCCTGACCGAACTGGCCGACGCACTGCTGGCCGACCCGCAACTGGATCCGGAAGTCGCTGCCGCAGCGTATCTGAAGCCGGCGTTCAGCACCGACAGCGGCGACAATCCGGGCGTCGTCGATACCAAGGCCGCACTCGATGGCGCACGCCAGATTTTGATGGAGCGCTTTGCCGAAGACGCGACCTTGTTGCAGGCGCTGCGCGAATACCTGACCGAACACGGCATCGTCGAATCGAAAGTCATCGATGGCCAGCAGGATGCCGGTGCCAAGTTTGCCGATTATTTTGATTACTCCGAAACGCTGGGAACGATCCCGTCGCACCGCGCGCTGGCGCTGTTCCGCGGCCGCCGCGAAGAAATGCTGACCGTCCTGCTGCGCCTTGATACCGAGCCCGAAAAACCGAAATGGGATGCTCCGCACAACCCATGCGAAGGCCGCATCGCAGCGCGCTTCGGCGTGCGCCATCAGAACCGGCCTGCTGACAAATGGCTGGCCGACACGGTGCGCTGGGCCTGGCGTGTGAAGGTCTTCATGCATCTGGAAACCGAGCTGATGACCGGCTTGCGCGAGCGTGCAGAAGTCGAGGCAATCAACGTCTTTGCACTCAATTTGAAAGCGCTGTTGCTGGCCGCTCCGGCCGGACAGCACGCCACCATGGGACTCGATCCGGGCTTGCGCACCGGCGTGAAAGTCGCCGTCGTCGATGCCACCGGCAAGGTTGTCGATACCAGTACGATTTATCCGCACCAGCCACGCAATGACTGGGATGGTTCGCTGCACACGCTGGCGCAACTGGCAGAAAAACACAAGGTCACGCTGATCTCGATCGGCAATGGCACGGCCTCGCGCGAAACCGACAAGCTCGCCCAGGACTTGATCAAGCTGCGACCGGAACTGAAGATGACCAAGATCGTGGTGTCGGAAGCCGGTGCATCGGTCTATTCGGCGTCGGAGTTTGCCTCGCGTGAATTGCCGGACATGGATGTCTCGATTCGCGGTGCGGTGTCGATTGCGCGGCGCTTGCAGGACCCGCTGGCGGAACTCGTCAAGATCGATCCGAAGTCGATCGGCGTCGGCCAGTACCAGCATGATGTCGGCCAGACCCAGCTGGCACGCTCGCTCGATGCGGTGGTCGAGGATTGCGTCAATGCCGTTGGCGTCGATGTCAACACAGCGTCAGCACCACTGCTGGCAAGGGTGTCGGGGTTGAGCAGCAGCGTCGCACAAAGCATCGTCACTTACCGCGACCTGAAGGGTGCCTTCACGTCGCGTGCGGCACTGCGCGACGTGCCCCGCCTTGGCGACAAGACCTTCGAACAGGCCGCCGGATTCCTGCGCGTGATGGGTAGCGACAATCCGCTGGATGCGTCGGCGGTCCATCCGGAATCCTATGCGCTGGTGCAAAAAATCCTGGCCGATATCCAGAAAGACGTGAAGGCGGTCATCGGTGACGAGCGCTTGCTCAAGTCACTCAATCCGGCCCGCTATGCCGATGACACGTTCGGGGTACCGACGATCACCGATATCCTGAAGGAACTCGAAAAACCGGGCCGAGATCCGCGTCCGGAATTCACCACGGCGACCTTCAAGGAAGGCGTCGAAGCGCTGCGGGATTTGCGTCCGGACATGATCCTCGAAGGCGTCGTTACCAACGTCGCCGCATTCGGTGCCTTCGTCGATATCGGCGTGCATCAGGATGGCCTGGTCCATATCTCGGCGCTGTCGAATACCTTTGTGAAAGATCCGCACAGCGTGGTCAAGGCTGGCCAGGTGGTGCGCGTGAAAGTGCTGGAGGTCGATGAAAAACGCAAGCGCATTGCGCTGACCATGCGCCTGACCGACAGTGCGCCAGTAGCCGGTGCCAAGGTCGAGCAGCGCGGTGATCGCAACGATGCAAAGCGGCTCTCTCAGCATCAGCAGCAGACCCGCCAGCCCGATGCCGGCAATGCGATGGCAGCGGCCTTCGCCAAACTCAAATCCTGATCAAGCAAGAGCAGCTGCTTTTTCCTATAATGACCAACCAAACTAGTGAGGTAAGCATGAGCGACGTAAAAACCTGGATTCAAGAGACCGTGACACAAAACCCGGTCGTACTGTTCATGAAGGGCACTGCCCAATTTCCGCAATGCGGTTTTTCGGGTCGCGCCATTCAGCTGCTGAAATCAAGCGGCGTCGAGAACATCGTCACGATCAATGTGCTGGACGACGCCGATGTGCGCCAGGGCATCAAGGACTATTCGAACTGGCCGACCGTGCCGCAGTTGTATGTCAAGGGCGAGTTCGTTGGTGGTACGGACATCATGAACGAGATGTTTGAATCCGGCGAACTGCAAACCCTGCTCAAGGCTTGATGTGACGCAAGCCGCAGCACCAAGAAGGCTGATCATCGCCATTACCGGTGCCACCGGCTCGATCTACGGCGTGCGCCTGTTGCAGGTGCTGCGCGATATCGGTGGCATTGAAACGCATCTGATGGTGTCCGAGTCAGGCGTGCTGAACCTGCATCACGAACTCGACATGGACCGCAAGCAGGTTGGCGCATTGGCTGACGTGGTCCACAACGTGCGGGATGTCGGTGCCTCGATTGCCAGCGGATCGTTTCAGTCGGACGGCATGATCGTCGCGCCCTGTTCGATGAAGACGCTGGCCTCTGTGGCGATGGGCATGTCGGACAATCTGATCACGCGTGCCGCCGACGTAGTTCTGAAGGAACGACGACGGCTGATCCTGATGGTCCGTGAAACACCGTTCAATCTTGCGCACCTGCGCAACATGACTTCGGTGACAGAAATGGGTGGCATCATCTTCCCGCCGCTGCCGGGTTTTTACCAGCGTCCGGCAAGCATCGCCGAAATGGTTGATCACACGGTGGGTCGGGTGCTCGACATGGTCGGTGTGACGCATCAGATGACACCGCGCTGGGGCGGGTTGAAAGCTGACCAAGCCTGACCAGCTTGCTGTCTCAGAATGCAAAAAGCCCGTGATCTTGATGATCACGGGCTTTTTAACTGGTGCCGATTGCAGGACTTGAACCCGCCACCCCATGATTACAAATCATGTGCTCTACCAGATGAGCTAAATCGGCGAAACTTGAACGAGCCGTATTGTACTTGATTATTTAATGCGCGTGAGCGTCGGACGACCGCCTTTTTTTGGCGGTTGGGGATCGTCACCTGCACTGCCATTTTCGCCAGATTCCTGAGGAAGCCGACGGCACCGATGTCAGCGTCGGACCGGTGCTAACAGGATCAGTCACCGGTTCGTCCTGGCTGTCGCCGGACTCGATGACTGCATCATTGTCCCTGGCGGGCAAACGCGACACTTCAAACGCCATCCCTTGTCCGTTTTCACGCGCATAAATCGCAATGACATTCTCGACAGGAACCGAAATGTCGCGGGATACGCCACCGAAACGGGCACTGAAGCGCACCAGATCATTGTCCATTTTCAGTGCGCTAGTGGCATCAAAACTGATGTTGAGGACGATCTCGCCGTTCTTTACGAACTGCATCGGCACCTTGGTACTGGCATCGACCAGTACAGCCAGATAGGGCGTGTAGCCGTTGTCGGTGCACCATTCATAAATGGCACGTAACAGATAGGGCTTGGTAGAGGATTCGGACATGGCACCCGGGAAAACTTATCAGTGAGACTGCCGGCCGCGCATCCGGTTTAACAACAAGCAGGATGCGCGGAAGCGTGTTGCGGTAGAACGCAAGATCAGCGACGCATCACTTTTTCGGACGGCGTCAGTGCTTCGATATAGGCCGGACGCGAAAAAATCCGCTCGGCGTACTTCATCAGTGGCGCCGCAGTTTTCGACAACTCGATACCGTAGTGATCCAGACGCCAGAGCAGCGGCGCAACAGCGACATCGAGCATCGAGAATTCATCGCCCAGCATGTATTTGTTTTTCAGGAACAGTGGTGCCAGCGTCGTCAGACGATCACGAATTTCCTGGCGGGCTTTTTCCTGCAACTTCTCGGCACCCTTGGACTTGTCGTTTTCGAGCGTATGCACGTGCACGAACAATTCTTTTTCAAAGTTGAACAGCATCAGCCGTGCGCGGGCGCGCATCAGCGGATCAGCCGGCATCAACTGCGGATGCGGGAAACGCTCATCAATGTATTCATTGATGATGTTCGATTCGTAGAGGATCAGATCACGCTCAACCAGAATCGGTACCTGACCATACGGATTCATGGTCGAAATATCTTCCGGCTTGTTAAACAAGTCGACATCGCGCACTTCGAAGTCCATGCCTTTTTCAAACAGGACCAGGCGGCAGCGTTGTGAAAACGGGCAAGTGGTGCCCGAATAGAGAACCATCATTTTGTAGTTCCTTAGAAACAAAGGGGTGAGACGATGACAGTCTCACCCCAACAAACCTGCCCGCAACGTGCGGGCCAGACAACTTACTTGACTTCTTTCCAGAACGACGCGTTCAGGCGCCAGGCGATGACGACAAACAAGCTCATGAACAACAGCACGATGACACCGAGGCGACGGCGCTGATTTTGCGCCGGCTCACCCATCCAGCTCATGAAACCAACCAGGTCACCAATGGCCTGATCGTATTCGATAGCGCTCATCTTGCCCGGCTTGACTTGCGTGAAGCCTGCGAACTTGTGCTCGGTTTTCGATTCATCATGCGGATCTTTGACTTCGACGTATTTGGCCTCGCGGATTCCCTGAAGTTCCCACAATACGTGGGGCATCGCGGCATTCGGATACACGAGGTTGTTCCAGCCTGTCGGCCGGCTCTCGTCTTTGTAGAACGTGCGCAGGTAAGTGTACAAATAGTCTTCTCCGGAACCTGCACCGGAAGACTTCGCCCGCGCCATGACCGACAAGTCAGGTGGCACCACGCCAAACCATTCCTTGGAATCCTTTGGTGCCATCGACACCTTCATCAGATCACCGACCTTGTCGGTCGCGAACAGCAGGTTGGCCTTGATTTGATCTTCGCTCAAGCCGATGTCGCGCATCCTGTTGTAACGCATTGATGCTGCCGCATGGCAGTTCAAGCAATAGTTAACAAACAGTTTGGCACCGTGTTGAAGCGAACTCAGATCCGTAGCGTGGTCCGGCGCACGGTCCAACTTTGGACCGCCTTCGTTCGCCAGAGCCAGTGCAGGCACGAATGCCAGCACCAATATCAATTTTTTAAACAGTTTCATTCTTGATCCCTTGGCGAATTAGTGCGGGTGAAACGTGACACGTTTCGGCACGGGCTTGAATTTTCCGGCGGCGCTCCACCAAGGCATCAGGAGGAAGAAGCCAAAGTAGATGAAGGTGCATATTTGCGATACCAACGTCCGACCATCCGTTGGTGGCAATACACCCAGGTAGCCGAGGATCAGGAATGAAATTCCGAAAAGAATGTACACATATTTGTGCCAGGTCGGACGATAGCGGATCGACCTGACTTCGGAATGATCCAGCCATGGCATGCCTGCAAGAATCAGTACCGAAGCACCCATCAGCACCACACCGAAGAACTTGGCATCAAGGACAAACATCGCAGCAATTGCCACCAGTCCGATGACCGCCGATGCCGCCTTGGCTAGTCCGGTCAGACGTGACTTCAGGATCAGCAGTGCCACATAGCCCGCCACCGCCACCATCATGGCGTACAGAAACTGCGACGTCGTTGCCCGCAGCACCGAGTAGAACGGCGTGAAATACCAGACCGGCGCAATGTGCGGAGGCGTCTTGAGCGAATCGGCAGGCAGGAAGTTGTTGTACTCGAGGAAATAACCACCCATTTCCGGAGCGAAGAAAATCACCGCGCTGAAAATCGTCAGGAAAATCGTCACGCCGAACAAGTCATGGACCGAATAGTAAGGATGCGAAGGAATGGCATCCAGCGGATGGCCATCGGGACCCAGCGTGTCCTTGACTTCGATACCGTCAGGATTGTTCGAGCCGACTTCATGCAGCGCGATCAGGTGAGAAACTACCAGGCCGAGCAACACCAGCGGAATGGCGATCACGTGGAATGCGAAGAAGCGGTTCAGCGTCGCGTCGGACACCACATAGTCACCGCGAATCCACAGTGACAGATCCGGACCGATGAAAGGAATCGCGCCGAACAGATTGACGATGACCTGAGCACCCCAGTATGACATCTGGCCCCAAGGTAACAAGTAACCAAAGAAAGCTTCGCCCATCAGGCATAGAAAAATTGCCACGCCGAACAGCCAGATCAGCTCGCGCGGCTTGCGATACGAGCCGTACAGCAGCGCACGGGTCATGTGCAAGTAGATGATGATGAAAAACGCGGAAGCACCGGTCGAATGCATGTAACGCACCAGCCAGCCCCACGGGACGTCGCGCATGATGTATTCAACGGAAGCGAAGGCCAGATTGGCATCCGGCTTGTAGTGCATGACCAGGAAGATACCGGTCACGATCTGCATCACCAGCACCAGCATTGCCAGCGAGCCGAAGATATAGAACCAGTTAAAGTTTTTAGGCGCGTAGTACTGACCCCATTGATCGTTCCAGAGCTTGGTCAGCGGAAAACGTGAGTCAACCCAGTTCAGGGCCTTGTCTGCCATGGGCGCATTGGCCGGCAGCTTTTTCTCGTGAAACGCCATGATTACGCCTCGCCTTTCTCGTCTTTGCCGATGACAATCTTGCCATCGCCAACAAACATGTGCCGCGGCACCTGGAGGTTATCCGGCGCGGGTTTGTTCTTGTAGACACGACCTGCGAGGTCGAAGGTCGAACCGTGGCAAGGACATAAGAAACCGCCTTCCCAGTCATTGGGCAACGACGGCTGCGGACCCGGCTGGAATTTGGTCCCTGGCGAGCAGCCCAGATGGGAGCAAATACCGACGGCGACGAGGATGGTTGGCTTGATCGAACGGAATTCATTGCGCGCATATTCCGGGGTTAGCTCATCCTTGTTGCGCTCTGAGTGAGGATCAGCCAACTCATTGTCGTTTTTCGTATCTTTCAGCGACGCCATCATGTCTGGAGTACGCTTCAGAATCCATACTGGCTTGCCGCGCCATTCCACGGTCTTCATCTCGCCAGGCACAAGGCCGGAAATATCGACTTCCACCGATGCCCCGGCGGCTTTAGCCCGCTCGGACGGTGCAAATGTCGACACCAGCGCTCCTGCGGTTGCCAATCCTGCTACTCCACCTGCCGCGCACGTCGCGACGAGCAAACCACGTCGACCGGAATCGACCTGCTTTTCGTTACTCATACCAACCCCAATCAGTCAAAATGCGAATTCCGTTAGAAACTTCTAGCAACCGCAGATTATATCGGAGGCCACAGTCCTTTTAAAGCAATTACACGTTCCCGGCGGTATTTTTACGGAGTTTTCAATGGACTCTTTCGAGTTGACGACTGATTTTTAAGTTCAATGCCAAACACCATCCCGGCAGCAATTAATTTAGACAATGGCTTAACCTGGCGCACACCGACAAGGCAAATGCCGCATGGCGTCCGGCAAACGGCAACGGTACAATCGAAACTTTGACAACAAACCGAGGAGAAAACATGGGCATGATGCAAGAATTCAAAACATTCGCCGTCAAGGGCAACGTCATGGACCTGGCGGTCGGGGTCATTATCGGCGCGGCATTTGGCAAAATAGTGGATTCCGTCGTGCAGGATCTGATCATGCCAATTGTCAGTACGATTTTTGGTGGTCTCGATTTTGCGAATTACTACATTCCGCTGAACGGCCAGGGAATGCAGTTATCATTAGTCGAAGCAAAAAAGGCAGGTGCAGTACTTGCCTACGGAAACTTCCTTACAATATCGATCAATTTCCTGATTCTGGCTTTTATCATTTTTCAGATGATCCGATTGGTGAATGCCGCCCGACGCAAGCAGCCTGCACCGGCACCGGCGCCTGCCGTCACACCCGAAGATGTACTTTTATTGCGGGAAATCCGTGATGCCTTGCGCAAATAACGCTGTACTCATTCGATTTCTCAGCTTTTTCCCCTGATAATTTTTTACTAACGGCCCCCTATCCTCATTTATGCGACGTCTCTGGCTCCTGTTTGCCCAAACCGCTACCGTAGCACTAGCTCTCTGGTTTATCGTTGCAACGCTCAAACCCGAGTGGTTGAGCAACTTCCCCGGCACGTCCCGGCAAGTACGACTAGGTAACTCTACGGTAGCAATACACGAGGCACCGGCCAATGCGTCGCCAGCAGTCCAGGGATCCTATCGGGATGCAGCGCGACTAGCGATGCCATCGGTGGGCAATATTTACACGACCAAAGGGGCCAGGCAAGCACGCAATCCGATGCTCGACGACCCCTTCTTCCGGAAATTCTTTGGTGAACGTCCGGAGCAGGATGAAAAACAGGTCAGCCTTGGCTCCGGCGTCGTCATCAGCTCGCAAGGCTACATTCTGACCAATAACCATGTGGTCGAAGCAGCAGACGAGATCGAGGTCGCGTTCGCAGACGGACGCAAGGCCGTTGCCAAAGTCGTTGGTGCGGATCCGGAAACCGACCTTGCCGTGGTCAGAGTAGACCTGCAAAACTTGCCGGCGATCACGCTCGGACGTATCGAGCAAACCATGGTCGGCGACGTGGTGCTTGCCATCGGCAATCCATTCGGTGTCGGCCAGACTGTCACCATGGGCATCATCTCGGCACTTGGCCGCAATCACCTCAACATCAATACCTTTGAGAACTTCATCCAGACCGATGCCGCGATCAACCCGGGCAACTCCGGCGGCGCGCTGATCGATACGAATGGCAACCTGCTCGGCATCAATACCGCAATCTATTCCCGCAGCGGCGGATCGCTTGGTATCGGCTTTGCGGTTCCGGTCAGCACGGCCAAGATGGTCACGGAATCGATCATCAAGACCGGCTCGGTGGTGCGTGGCTGGATTGGTGTCGAGCCGCAAGACATCACGCCGGAGCTGGCTGAGAGCTTTGGCCTGAACCGCAAATCCGGTGCCATCATCGCGGGTGTCCAGCGCAGTGGTCCGGCCGACCGCGCGGGCATGCGTCCCGGCGACATCCTTGTAGCCGTCGAAGGCAAGCCAGTCACCGACACCACTGAAATGCTGAATCTGATCGCACAACTCAAGCCGGGCGTCAAAGCCAAAATGACCGTGCAACGCAAGTTGCAGGAGACCACACTGGAGGTGACCGTCGGTAAGCGGCCCAAGCAGCAGGCCCGCCCGATCGACAGCGAATAAGCCCATGCATCTTCGCGACCTGACCCAATTCCTTGCCGAGCTTTCGGACAATAACAACCGCGCCTGGTTCGTCATGAACAAGCCACGCTATGACATCCTGCGCGGCGAATTCCTTGAACTGGTGACGGGCTTGATTGCGGCAATGACGCGATTCGATCCGCTGCTGGCCGATTGCAATCCGAAGAAAGCGCTCTTCCGCATTAACCGTGACATGCGTTTTTCGCACGTCAAGATCCCGTACAAAACGACGTTTTCAGCGGCCATCATTCCGAATGGAATGAAAAAGCCCAGCCAGGGCGGCGGGCCTTCGTACTATTTTCAGATTGATGCGGCAGGAAACTTGCTGGTGGCCGGAGGCGAATACATGCCGCCGGCAGATCGGCTCCGAATGATCCGGCAGCATGTGATTGCTGATCCGGGTGGTTTGGCTAGGGTCTTGATGAACAAGAATTTCGATGAGAGGTATGGCGGCTTGCAACAGGAAGGGAAACTGACACGCCCGCCCAAAGGTTTCGATGCCGATGAGCCACAAATCGAGACCATTAAAATGAAAAATTTTATCGCTTGGAGCGCAACCAGCCTGTCCAATACCTCGCCGGCGAGACTAAGCAGCGATCTGACCAGTGCCTTCAAGGATGTGCAGCCACTGATCCAGTGGCTGCGTCAGGCTTAGGCCTCCGGTAAATCTTCCGGGGCTTTGGTCATGCGCGCGAACATCGGTGCGATGAGCAAGCCCACTTCGTACAGAATGCACAGAGGGACAGCCAGCAGGAGTTGGCTCATGATGTCCGGTGGCGTCACGACCGCGGCCAGCACGAACGCGCCAACAATCACGTAAGGCCGAACCTCGCGCAATTTTTCGACCGAGACGATACCCATGCGAACCAGCACGATCACCACGATGGGCACTTCGAAGGTCAGGCCGAATGCAATGAACATCGTCATCACGAAGCCGAAATAGGCATCGATATCCGGCGCGACGGAAATCGACTTCGGCGCGAAGTTATTGACAAACTTGAAGACGATGCTGAACACGAGGAAGTAACAGAACGCCACGCCGGCCACGAACAGCACCGACGATGAGACCACCAATGGTGCAATCAGTTTTTTCTCGTGGGTGTACAGGCCGGGGGCGACAAACGCCCAGAGCTGATAGAGCACCCACGGCAGCGCAATCATGAACGCCACCAGCAAGGTCACCTTGACCGGAATCAGGAATGGCGTGATGACGCCAGTGGCGATCATGCGGCTACCGGCAGGCAGTGCAACCATCATCGGATATGCCAGCAGATCATAGATATCGCCAGCCCACGGCATCAAGCACAGGAACACCACGACCACGGCAATCGAGGCCTTGAGGATACGATTGCGTAATTCGATCAGGTGCGAAATGAAGGTGTCTTGCAACCCCTCCGACTGGATATCTGGATTCATGATGGGATGCCGGGAACAAAAAATAGTAAAGAGAAACAGTCACCGCAACGGATGCCGTCCGTCACGAGAAAAACCCGTTACCGGAGGTGCCTGATGGACGGTATCTGGCAACCCGTGCTGCACCGGACATCACATGCGACTTGCGGCCGTTCTGCTGCTTGTACCAGCCAGGCAAAGCCGAATTGCGCGCCAGCTTTTTTTTGCGGAAAAGCTTTGCCTTGACGGCAACCTGGTCCGGCGTCGGCGTGTCCCGCAAGGCATTGTCGCTGGAGGTCGTGCTACCGGACCATGCCGATTGCATCGAACTCTCGACCTCGTTCACGCTCTTCGAGATGCTCTGGCTGACATCACTGGCCGCCTCTTGCACATCCTTGTGCATCTTGCGTAGCTCATCGAGCTCAATCTCGCGACTGACTTCGGATTTGACTTGCGAAATATAGCGCTGCGCGCGGCCGTACAAGGTACCAGCCATGCGAGCGACACGAGGGAGCTTTTCCGGGCCGATCACGACCAGGGCAACAACGCCTATCAAGGCAATCTTGGTAAGACCGAGATCTATCATGTGGGGGAGTCAGGCTGAACCGGGCTGGCTGGTGAACCCAGCCAGCGCCGCATCAGCTCTTCGTCTTCTCTTTCGCGTCAACGTCGATGGTGGCCTTGTCGGCCGACTTGGCGGTGGTGGTTTTGTTTGCTTCGGTGGCGTCGGCTTCTTCGTCACCCTTGACGCCATCCTTGAAACCCTTGACGGCCTTGCCGAGGTCGGAACCCATGCTGCCGATTTTTTTGGTGCCGAAAACAAGCATCACGATGACCAGAACGATCAACCAATGCCAGATACTGAATGAACCCATGACAATTTCTCCTTGCGTATGCAAACGTACTACGATGATTTGATGGTTGGATCGGGATCTAGCGTTGTCCGCGCCAAGGCTTCGGACCGCCAATCACATGCAGATGCAAATGGTACACCTCCTGACCGCCATCAGGGCCGGTGTTAAAAAGGGTCTTGAAGCCACCGCTGGCAACACCGTCGCCATCGACGGCATACGTACAGCCCTGCTCTGCGGCAAGCTTTGGTGCCAGCAGCAGCATCTTGGCCAGCAAGGCGGCATGCCCGGTCGTGCAATCGGCCAGTGTGGCGACATGCTGCCGGGGAACGATCAGAAAATGCACCGGCGCGGCAGGATGGATATCCAGGAAAGCCACCACGTCGTCGTCCTCGTAAATCATGGTGGACGGAATCTGTTTCGCAGCGATCTTGCAGAAAAGGCAGGCACTCATGCAGTTACTCCGGCAGTGGATAAGTTGTTGCTGGCGAACGGGTCGGCGACCCGTTCA
>AEPR01000165.1 GCA_000195205.2 Oxalobacteraceae bacterium IMCC9480
TTATCCAGCATTTCATCAACGGCCGTATCGTCGAGTCGACTAGCGAACGACGCCAGGATGTATTCAACCCGGCAACCGGAGCGGTTGCTGCACAGGTTGTCCTGGCCAGTGTTGATGAAGTCAATCAGGCGGTTGCTGCTGCGAGTGCCGCTGCGCCGGCATGGGCGGCGACGGCACCTTTGAAGCGTGCCCGCATTTTGATGCGATTCAAGGAGTTGATGGAACAGAATCACGATGCGCTGGCGGCCGCGATTACGCGGGAACACGGCAAGGTTTTTTCGGACGCCAAGGGAGAAGTGACACGCGGTCTGGAAGTTGTGGAGTTTGCTTGTGGTGCGCCGCAGCTGCTTAAAACACAGTTTTCAGACAATATCGGCGG
>AEPR01000164.1 GCA_000195205.2 Oxalobacteraceae bacterium IMCC9480
TTTTTTTTAATCCTCAGGAGTATATAAATGCAGTTCAATACAAAAATGATTCCCTTGGCCGCCGCGTTGGCATTTGCATTTGCAGGGACAGCTTCCGCCCAGGAACAGGTCATCAAGATCGGTCACGTCGGTCCAATCTCGGGCGCGATCGCCCACCTGGGCAAAGACAATGAAAACGGCGCCAAGATGGCAATCGATGAACTCAACGCCAAAGGCGTCGTCATCGGTGGCAAGAAGGTCAAGTTCGAACTGCTGGCAGAAGACGATGCCGCTGATCCGAAGCAAGGTACTGCAGTTGCTCAGAAGCTGGTCGATGCCAAAGTCAATGGCGTCATCGGTCACCTCAATTCCGGCACCACGATTCCTGCCTCGAAGATTTACTACGAAGCCGGCATTCCGCAAATTTCGCCATCAGCAACCAATCCTAAATACACGCAGCAAGGCTTCAAGACCGCCTTCCGCGTCGTCGCCAACGATGGCCAGCTCGGTGGCACGCTGGGTCGCTACGCGGTTCAAGTTCTCAAAGCCAAACGCGTTGCGGTCATCGATGACCGTACTGCCTACGGTCAGGGCGTTGCCGAAGAATTCATCAAGGGTGCCAAGGGCAAATCAACCGGCGTCGAAATCGTCGCCACGCAATACACCAATGACAAAGCCACCGATTTCAATGCCATCCTGACCTCGATCAAATCGAAAAATCCGGACGTCGTGTTCTTCGGCGGCATGGACGCAGTTGCCGGTCCGATGCTGCGTCAAATGAAACAGCTGGGCATCAACGCCAAGTTCATGGGTGGCGATGGTATCTGTACCGAAGCACTGGCCACCCTGGCCGGCGATGCAATGGCCGACAACCAGGTCGTCTGCGCTGAAGCAGGCGGCGTCGAAGATGCACAGAAAAAAGGCATGGAAGACTTCAAGGCCGCCTACAAGAAAAAATTCGGTGTCGATGTGCAGATCTATGCACCGTACGTCTATGACTCGGTAATGACCATGGTCGATGCAATGGTCAAGGCCGGCTCGGCAGATCCAGCCAAGTACGCACCTGTCCTGGCAAAAATCCAGCACAAGGGCGTGACCGGCAATATCGCGTTTGATGACAAGGGCGACATCAAGGACGGCACACTGACCTTGTACTCGTACAAGGGCGGCAAGCGCCTGCAACTGGCTGTCGTGAAGTAATCATCTGACCTGTTGCACAAGACGCCGCGATCGCAAGATCGGGGCGTTTTTTTTCGCCTGTTTTTTTCTCGAGGATGTCATGTCTAAAAAAGTAGCAGTCATTACCGGATCATCGTCCGGCATCGGTGCCGCCACCGCGCGCCTGTTTGCCCGCAACGGCTACAACGTCGTCATCAATTTCTCGCGCAATCCGGAACCGGCCAATGTCGTCGCCGGACAATGTCGCGCGCTCGGGGCAGGTGTGCTGGTGATGCAGGCCGATGTCTCGCTGGACGCTGACTGTCGCGCGCTGGCCGAGGCGGTCGACGCCAAGTGGCAGCGCACCGATGCGCTGGTCAACAATGCCGGCACCACAAAATTCGTCGCAGCCACCGATCTGGATGGCTTGTCGGCGCAGGACTTCCATGACATCTATGCCGTCAACGTGATCGGTGCGTACCAGATGATCCGTGCCTTCGTGCCGCTGATGCAGCGCAATCCCGGCGCTGGCGTGGTCAACGTGTCGTCGGTCGCGTCGGTCATGGGCAGCGGTTCCTGCCTTGCCTACATGGCGTCGAAAGGCGCGCTCAATGCGATGACCTTCGGCATGGCACGTGCGCTGGCACCGGCGATCCGGGTCAACGCGGTCGGACCGGGTCTGGTCGAGACACCGTGGCTGCAGCAAGGCATGGGTATCGAACGCTATGACGCGATGCGCACCAACTATGAAAAGGTCACGCCACTGGCCTCGACGATACAGCCCGACGACGTCGCCGATGCCTGTTACTGGCTCTGCAACGGCGCGGCCCGCACCACCGGCGAATTTATTCTGGTCGACAGTGGCTTTGCCAAATTCCCGACGCTGGGACGATGACCGGGCAGTCGATTCGGTGCAATGCCCTGCGG
>AEPR01000163.1 GCA_000195205.2 Oxalobacteraceae bacterium IMCC9480
CCGCCGATACCGGCACCGGCTGCCGTGTTTTTGTCACGATTGGACATGCCGGCACAACCGCCCAGCGAAATCAGGATGGCCGAAGCGCATGAAAGCGCGATCAATTTTTTTTTCATGGTTGTCATGGTGATCCTCTTGGTGTGATGAGGAACGAGCCGACAGTGAACGCTGCTGATGCAGATTCATCCGGCCCATTGCTTGAAGCCATCTTAACAACCGGAAAGCAAAAGAACCGTTCGCTACCGAACATAGCCGCTGCAGGATGAACGACATGAGCGCTAACAGTGCTGCACGGCATGTTCTAGAGACGCAAACCTCCGTATCGTAGGGTGGGCAC
>AEPR01000162.1 GCA_000195205.2 Oxalobacteraceae bacterium IMCC9480
TAGGGTGCAATAAGCGCAGGGCATTGCACCAAGCGCACCGGCTAAGCCGGCACCACCCCATCAGCTGGTCCGCACCCGCGTCATTTTCCGGTAGACCTTCCACAAGCCACCCAGCACCACCGGCACGACTGCCGCGCCTACACCGACCAGTACGATCGCACTGAGGTGATCACGGATGACCGGAATATTGCCAAAGAAATAGCCCGCGACCGTCAGGCCGGAGACCCAAGCCACGGCACCGGTGACGTTGTAGAACTGGAAGGCGCCAAAGCGCATGCCGGAGACGCCGGCCACGAACGGCGCGAAGGTCCGCACGATCGGCACGAAGCGCGACAGCACGATGGTCTTGCCGCCATGTTTTTCATAAAAAGCGTGGGTCCGGATCAGTGCCGCCTGGTCGAGCCAGCGGTAATTGTGGGTGAATACTTTTTGACCGATCGCGCGGCCGACGAAGTAGTTGAGCGTGTTACCGGTGACCGCAGCGGTGATCAGCAGGACGTTGAGCACCAGCAGGTTCATCTGGCCTTCGGCACTGAATGCGCCGGCAATGAAGAGCAAGGTGTCGCCCGGCAGGAAGGGCAACACGATCAGTCCGGTTTCGCCAAAAATGATCGCAAACAGGACGCCGTACACCAGCGTGCCGTATTCGGTAATGAAGGCACCGAGGTATTTGTCGATATGCATGACCATGTCGAGCAATTGCATGAAATCCATAGTTTTCCTGAGGGGATGTCTTGAGGGAAGGCGGAGGACAGCTTGACCCGCGATAGTACACTACCGACTCTTCGTCCAAGCCAGTTTGCCCGACGCGCACCGGTATAATCGCCCGATGAATTCTCCTCTGACAGCCCCCCGTTCGATCGCCGCCCTGCCCGACCAGTTGATCTCCCAGATTGCCGCTGGCGAAGTGGTCGAGCGCCCTTCCGCCGTGGTCAAGGAATTGCTCGAAAACGCGCTCGACGCCGGTGCCACCCAGATCACCATCCGCCTCGAACAAGGCGGCATCAAGCGCATCGCAATCACCGATAACGGCCGCGGCATCCCCGCTGATGAAATCCCGCTGGCACTGGCGCGCCATGCGACCTCGAAAATCGCTTCGCTGTCCGACCTTGAAAACGTCGCGACGCTGGGCTTTCGCGGCGAGGCGCTGGCCTCGATCGCCTCGATCGCACAATTGACACTGACCACCCGCACCGCCACCGCCGCGCACGCCTGGGAAATGAGCGGCAGCCAGCCGGCACCGGTGCCGTCGTCCGGTGCGCCGGGCACCACCATCGATGTGCAGGACCTGTACTACAACACGCCGGCGCGGCGTAAATTCCTCAAGTCCGACCAGACCGAATATGGCCATTGCGCCGAGGTCGTGCGCCGCATTGCGCTGTCGCGTCCGGACGTAGCGTTTTCGCTCACGCACAACGGCAAGACCGTCGATCACTGGACACTGGCCGACATGGACAGGCGCAGCGCGCACATCCTCGGCAGCGATTTCAGCGCCGCCCGTCTGTCGCTCGACGAAGCCGCCGGACCGCTGCGCCTGCATGGCTATGCCGGCTTGCCGACCGCCTCGCGCGGGCGTGCCGATGCGCAGTATTTTTATGTCAATGGCCGCTTCGTACGTGACAAACTGCTCACGCATGCGGTGCGTTCGGCTTATCAGGACGTGCTGCATGGCGACCGCTATCCGTCGTACGTGCTGGCACTCGACCTCGATCCGGCGCTGGTCGACGTGAATGTCCATCCATCGAAGATCGAAGTGCGGTTCCGCGATAGCCGCGCCGTGCATCAGTTCGTTTTCCATGCCGTCACGCGCGCGCTGTCGCAAACCTCGGCCACCGCCGACGGCATGGTGCCGGCACCGCAAGCGGCTGGTGCCATGCCATGGCACAGCACGCAGCAGACTCCCGCCCAGCCTTACACACGACAAGGCAGCTTCAGCCAGCAAGCCGAGCCGGGCATCGCGCAAAACAGCGCCCGTTATGGCGCGCTGTTTGGTGAAAAATCGGGCGACAGCAATGAAGCCTTCGAACAGGTCGCGGTGGCGGGCTGGCAACCGTCGCCTGCCGTCGCGCCATCGGGCACGGCGGAATTCCCGCTCGGCTTTGCGCTGGCCCAGCTGCAAGGCATTTACATCCTCGCGCAAAACCTGACCGGACTGGTGCTGGTCGACATGCACGCCGCGCACGAACGCATCCTGTACGAGCAGTTCAAGACCGCGCTCGATACCGACGCCGTCGTCGTGCAGCCGCTGCTGATCCCGGTGACCTTCCATGCCGATGCCGTAGAGGTTGGCACCACGGCCGAGAACCAGGCCACGCTGGCGGCGCTCGGCTTCGACATTGCCGCGCTGTCGCCGACCACGCTGGCAGTGCGCGCCATCCCGGCCTTGCTGAAGAACGCCGATGCGCAATCGCTGGCCCGTGATGTCTTGCGCGACGTGCGCGAATTCGGCGGTTCGCGCGTGCTGATGGAGCGGCGCAACGAATTGCTCGGCACGCTGGCCTGCCATACCGCCGTGCGCGCCAACCGCATCCTGACCCTGCCTGAAATGAACGCGCTGCTGCGCCAGATGGAAGCCACCGAGCGCGCCGATCAGTGCAACCATGGCCGGCCGACCTGGGTGCAGATGGCCTTGTCGGACCTCGATCGCCTATTCCAGCGCGGCCAATGATGGTGCCGCAACTGCCACTGGCGATTGCCATCATGGGCCCGACCGCCTCCGGCAAAACCGCCGCCGCGCTGGCCATCGCCAGCGTGATCCCGTCCGAAATCATTTCGGTCGATTCAGCGCTGGTGTATCGCGGCATGGATATCGGCACGGCCAAGCCGACCGCCGCCGAACGCGCCGCTGCACCGCATCACCTGATCGATATCCTCGACCCGGCCGAATCGTATTCGGCCATGCAATTTCGTACCGCGACGCTGCAACTGGTAAGCGAGATCCTCGCGCGCGGCAAGTTGCCGCTGCTGGTCGGCGGCACGATGCTGTATTTCAAGGCGCTGCGCGATGGTCTCGACACGCTGCCCGAAGCCGACCCCGATGTGCGCGCCGCACTCGACGCCGACGCCGCCCTGATCGGCTCGCCGGGCATGCATGCGCGGCTGGCGCTGATCGATCCGGTCACCGCCGCCCGGCTCAAACCGAACGATGCGCAGCGCATCCAGCGCGCCCTCGAAATCCATCAACTGACCGGCCAGCCGATGAGCAGCCTGCTGGCACAAGCAGCACCCGTATCACTGCCGTTCACGCTGCTGCCGATCGGCCTGGAACCGTCGGACCGCAGCGCACTGCACGAGCGCATCGCCAAACGCTTCGATGCGATGCTGGCCACCGACGGCCCCAACCTGATCGATGAAGTCATCGCCTTGCGCCAGCGCGGCGACCTGCATCCGGGACTGCCCTCGATGCGCTGCGTCGGCTATCGCCAGGCCTGGGAATATCTGGACGGCCAGATCGACCTGCCCACGCTACGCGAAAAAGGACTGGCCGCCACCCGCCAGCTAGCCAAGCGCCAGCTGACCTGGCTGCGCGCCATGCCGGAGCGGCACATCATCGACTGCCTGGACCCGCAGGCCGGCGCACTGGTACTGGCGCAGATAGAAATTGCCCGCCAACAGCAAATTTCGGCTTGACAGACATAGACTGAAACCCGATACTCTCGGGCTGTTTGGTGATATAGCTCAGTTGGTTAGAGCACAGCACTCATAATGCTGGGGTCGGTGGTTCAAATCCACCTATCACCACCAAAGACATGGCAAAGCATTTCAAAGTTTGCCTAAAAGCTCCTAAGTAATCGACGACTTAGGGGCTTTTTTTATGCCTGCTCCGCCAAAGATTTCAGCTTAATAAGCAATTTTTGGGGTCGCTATTAGGGCCCTGCCCTGTCATGGCATTCCGGATGCCCCAAAATGCCAAAGAAGATAATTTCCACTTGCTGATCGACTTTGCGTGGGGCGATCGCTGGTTTCAAGGCG
>AEPR01000161.1 GCA_000195205.2 Oxalobacteraceae bacterium IMCC9480
AGACGGATGGAAGGAATTTGTATTTGGCGTCGCCACGCCCTTGGACATCGTTGCGTGCGTAGAGGATCGCATCAGGGATCAGCGTGCCGAGTCCCTGACCGTTGATGTCACTCCAGAGTAGTTTTTTGGACGCATCCCTCTCCCCGCGTGCCGTGCTTCACGGACAACGGAGTCGCCGCTTTCCGGAGAACGCTTAGTACGTACATCTCCCACAGCTCG
>AEPR01000160.1 GCA_000195205.2 Oxalobacteraceae bacterium IMCC9480
GGGCACGATACCCCTGTGCCCACCCTACAGCGACCAATCAACGCCAGGCCGCAGAGCCTTGCACCGCCGCTGACACCAGATTACTTATCCATCGCCGGCATAGGCGCAAACAGCGCCTCCAGATCTTCCCCGGAAAACTTCACCGCCGCCGCCCCATCCTCCGACAGAATCCCTTCGGCCAGCGCCGCTTTCTTGTCCTGCAACGCGACAATCTTTTCTTCGATGCTGCCAGCCACGATGAGCTTGTAGACGAACACCGGTTTTTCCTGACCAAGCCGATGCGCGCGATCGGTGGCCTGGTTCTCCGCCGCCGGATTCCACCACGGGTCGTAGTGGATCACCGTGTCGGCAGCCGTCAGGTTCAGGCCAACCCCGCCGGCCTTCAGGCTGATCAGGAACAGCGGTACTTCGCCTTCCTGAAAACGTCGCACCGGGGTGGCGCGGTCGGTGGTGTCGCCGGTCAGCAGCACGTACGGGATGCCGGCCTTTTCGACCGCCTTGGCGACCAGGGCGAGCATGCCGGTGAACTGCGAAAACAGCAGCACCTTGCGACCCTCTTCGATCATGTCCGGCAGCATCGACAACAGCAGTTCGAGCTTGGCCGATTCCTTCACATTGGTGGCCTGGTCAAGCTTGACCAGTCGCGGGTCGCAACAGACCTGGCGCAACTTGAGCAGCGCATCGAGCACCACGATATGACTGCGCGCCAGCCCCATTTCGGCGATTACCGCGCGCACCTTGTCGTGCATCGCGGTGCGGACGATTTCATACAGGTCGCGCTGGCCGCCTTCGAGTTCGACCTGCCGCACCACCAGCGTTTTCGGTGGCAGTTCGGTAGCGACTTCGTTCTTGCGCCGCCGCAGCATGAATGGCCGGATCCGGCGCGCCAGCAGATCGCGCCGCACCGTGTCGCCGGCTTTTTCGATGGGCGTGCGCCAGCGCTTGGTGAAGTCCTTTTGCGCACCCAGAAAACCGGGCAGCAGGAAGTCGAACATCGACCACAGTTCGCCGAGGTGATTCTCCATCGGCGTGCCGGTCAGGCAGAGCCGGTGACTGGCCTTGATGCTGCGGATCGCAACAGCAGCGCGGGTGCTGGCGTTCTTGACGAACTGCGCTTCATCGAGGATCAGCAGGTGGTAATTGTGCAGCGATAGCACGTCATGGTCGCGCCATAGCAAGGCATACGTCGTCAGTATCAGGTCGTGTTCGTCGATCCGGTCGAACTGGTCTTTGCGGCCGGCGCCATGCAGCACCAGCACGCGCAGGCTGGGCGCAAAACGGCGCGCTTCGTCGCACCAGTTGTGCACCAGCGAAGTCGGCACCACCACCAGCGCGGGCCGCAGCAGCCGGCCGGCTTCCTGCTCGACCAGCAGGTGCGCCAGCGTCTGGATAGTTTTGCCGAGTCCCATGTCATCGGCCAGCACGCCCGACAGGCTGTGCTCGCGCAAAAACTGCATCCACGACACGCCCTGCAGCTGATACGTCCGCAGGTCGGCTTTCAAACTGGCCGGCACCGCCACATCGCTGATGCCGCCGCCGGCCTTGAGTCGTTGCGCCAGTTGCCGGATCGAGTCCTCGCCATTGAATTGCCAGCGGCCGGTATCGTTCAAGGCTTCCAGGCGGCCGGCGTCGAAACGCGAGACCCGCAGCGGTTCGCCGGTGTTGCCGTCGAACAGATCGATCAGCACCCGCACCACCGGTTTGAGCCGGTCGGCGCGCAGGCGCAAGCGTTCGCCGCGATCGGTCTTCAGTTCGATCGGTTCGTCATCGCCGATGCTGTCGAGGCCGCCCTTGAGCCAGCGCGCATCGCGCTGGAACAGTTCGGCCAGCAGCGGTTCCAGGCGCACCTTGCGCTCGCCGACCAGAATGCCCATATCGAGATCGAACCAGCCATCAGCGGCCTGATGCATTGCGCCGTCGATGCCATCGATGTCGATCACATTGAAACGGAAGTCGGCCCCCATGTCGATGCGCCAGCCTTTGTCGCGCAGCGCCGGCAGGTCGTCTTCGACAAAGCCCGGCCAGGCGTCCGGATCAAGAAAGCCCCACATCGAGGACGGCAACGGCGTGCTGGCAAAAATGCGACCCGATGGCACATGATCGATGCCGGTTTTGCGCAATTCGGCCAGGCGGGCTTTTTCGACCAGCGGCTGGCGCTTGACCTGCACCAGTTCCTGGGTCGCGGTCTTGACCAGCGTGGTGGTACTGCCGAGTTCAAAGGCGACGCCCTCGTAATCAAAGCGCACGCTGCCCAGATCGAACTCCTTGCCATACGGCCCGTAGCTGCCGACATGCGCGGCATGCACCGCAATCGTGTCGAGCTGCAGCACCGGTTGCGGCACGCAATCGATGATGCGGATCGCGGCCATCTGTTCGACCGGCGGCACCGGCATCTCGGGTGCGATCTGGCGCAGCACGGCGGCGACCATCGGCACTTCGGCCAGCGTGATCGGCGGCATCGTCAGGTATTCGGCAATCTGGTTGGCGGGGCAGGACAGGTTCACCAGTCCGGCTTCGGCTGTGACGGCATCGGCATACCAGAGCGGATCGACCAGGATCACGCTGGTGGCGGCCGGGCTGGTCTGCAGCAGTGGCTGCAAGCGGTCGGCATGACCCGGTTGCCAGGCGATCAGGCCATCGCGCGGCTGGCCCGGTTTGAGCGCGACCACCGCGATGGTGCCGTGTTCGTCCTGGGCAAACAGGCGTCCGGTGGCGAGCATCTTGTCGATGGCGATGGCGCCGTTGCTGCCGGCCAGGCCGAAGCCGCTGCCATAGCCGGCGCGCGAGCGTCCCATCCATAGCAGGCGCAGGATGCCGAGGTCCTCTTCATTGATGAATTGCGGCGCATTGAGCAGGGCGCTTTCGACATTGTTCCAGGGCGCGCCTATGGCACTGATGGTGCCGTCGCGCTTGACGCCGGCCTTGAAGAACAGCACCTCGAAATTGCGGTGGTAGCGCGAAAACGCCAGCACGTAAACCAAGGCCGTATTGGGCCGCGTGACGCGCGGTTTTTTGGGGTCCAGCGTTGACACCCGGGCGCGCAATTGTTCCAGCCAGTGGATCAGTTCCGGCCGCACTTCGGTGCTGACGGCGTCGCTATGCTCGAGGCTGGCCATCATCAGCGCGGCCACATGCTTGCAGTCGAAGCCGACCGGACAACTGCAGGTCGACTGGATGACCAGTTCCTTGCCGGCTTGCCGGAACGCGACCGTGCTTTGATACGGCGTCAGTTCGGAACCTTGGACCTCGCCGCGCAGCAGGTTGTTATTCCATTCGAGCTGGCTCACGCGCCGCACGTACGGGCGTGCCTTGGCCAGCGTGGCAGGGCCGAGCCAACGCAGCAGTTGCGCGTGGTCGAACGGAAAAGCATGCGAAGTCATGGTCATGAGGAATTGGAAGTCGGCGGCAAATACCGTCGATTATAAGTTGCCTGTCCGTTTTGACGGCAGCGGCGTAAAAACGGCCGGCACCGTTCTACGGTATCTCGTGCAGACCTTGATCTTGCTGCGCCAATTCAATCCAGATGAACTGCTGTGGCAGCAGTTTGCTGAAGGTGGTTTTCCAGTAATCGGCAGAGGCGCGGTCCACCAGCCACGGACCGCGCTCGATGATCAAACGCTTGTCACGCGGATGCTGCGATTCGAATACCACGCGGTACATCATGCCGGTGCCGGCAGGATGCTGTCTTCGTCACGCCAGCGGGTGTGGATGTCCATCAGTTCCGGCAGCACGTCAGCAAACACGGTCACCAGTTCAGGATCGAAATGCGCGCCGGACCCGGCGTGGATGTGGGCGACGATGCGGTCCAGCGGCCACGGCTCCTTGTACGGGCGTTTCATGCTGAGCGCATCAAACACGTCGGCCAGCGCAATGATGCGTGCCGACTCCGGAATCTCCTTGCCGCCCAGCTTGCCCGGATAGCCGCTGCCATCCCATTTTTCGTGGTGGCGCAGGGCGATTTCGGCGGCCAGCTGGAATACCGGTGCCTGGCTTTTGCCGAGGATATCGCTGCCGATTTGCGGATGGGTGCGCATGATGACCCACTCGTCCTCGTCGAGGGGACCCGGCTTGCGCAGGATGGCTTGCGGGATACCGAGTTTGCCGGTGTCATGCATCGGTGCGGCCAGTGTCAGGCGCTGGCATTGCTCGGGACTCCAGCCGACGCCGCGCGCCAGCGCACCGGCATACGCGGCCATGCGCCAGATATGCGCACCGGTGTCGTTGTCGTTGTAGTGGCCGGCGTGACCCAGCATCAGGATGGCATCGTGGTAGCTCTGTTCGAGCACCGTGGCGCGCACCAGCGACAAGTGGGCGCTAACGCGGGCGCGCACGATTTGCGGTGACACCGGCTTGGCAATGTAATCGACGCCGCCGGCATCGAAGCCGGCGGCCTCGTGGGCGATATCGGTGTAGGCCGTGATGAAGATGACCTTGACCTGGCCGCTGCTATCGAGCTGGCGGATTTGCCGGCACAAGTCGAAGCCGTTGATGTCGGGCAGGCCAATATCGAGCAGCACCATGGCCGGCAAATGCTTGGCCATCGCGACCAGCGCTTCACTGCCGTTACGGGCGAATACCAGCCGGTAACTGCCTTGCAGGATTTCACGCATGATGGCCAGGTTGGCGGGTTCGTCATCAACGATCAGGATGGTGTGCAGCGAGAGCATGGCTAGTCCTTCAATTGAAGTTGGTGCTGTTGCGCCAGCAGGCGGACAGCGGCTTCGGCACCGCGAAAATCAAACTCGTGTACGCACTCGCGCACCGCTGCCAGCGCCGCGCGCGGCAGCCGGTTGGCCAGCGCGGCCAGCAAGGGCTCGACCGGTGTCGGGCTGTCGCTATCGAGCGCGACCAGCAAATCCCGCAGCAGACCTTGCACCCCGCTACGGTCGGACTCCGGCAGTTCGCCGGACCCTTGCTCCGGATCATCGGCTGGCGCTGCAAGGGCAGGGGCGTATTGCGCAATCGCCTGCAACGTCAGCGTCAGCGCCGTGTGCAACTGCTGCAGTACCGGAGCGGCATCCTGTCCGTCCGACAGGATCCGTTCGGCCAACCCGCCCAGCCGGTGCAGCTCGGGCAGGCCGAGGTTGGCTGCATCGCCCGACAATTTGTGACTGAGCGCGGCGGCGCTGCGGCGGTCAGCGGCGAGTAACTGGATCTGCAGCCGCTCGATGACATCGGCATAGCTGCGCGCAAAGCGTTGCAGGTAATCGCGGTAGGTCAGCACATCGGGCCACAGCTGCAGGCCGCGGGCGGCATCCATCGGCATGGCGGCACTGGTCGTCACGGCAGCATCGGCCCGGGACGGGCGCTGCAGTCGCTGCACCAGCGCGATGATGGCTGGCACATCAAAGGGCTTGCTGACGAAATCATTCATGCCGGCGGCACTGGCCTCGTCGCGCTGGATCTTGAATGCGCCGGCGCTCAGCGCGACGACGGGCAGGTCATCGAACTGCGGCAGGCGGCGCAACCGGCGCGTCGCCTCCAGGCCATCCATGACCGGCATCTGTACATCCATCAGCACCAGGTCGACCTCGTCGGGATGCGCCAGCAACCAGTCCAGTGCAGCGCGGCCATCGACGGCCAGCGTGACCTGTGCGCCCTGGTCGGCCAGGATGCGTTGTGCGATTTCGCGGTTGATATCGCTGTCGTCGACGATCAGCAGGCGCACGCCATCGAGCATCAATCCTGTGGCGGACTCCGGCACGACGGGCTCGGGCAGCACCGGAGCCGCCAATGCTGCGGTCTGCTGCAGCGGCAGCGTGAACCAGAATTCGCTGCCTGTGCCGGGTGTGCTGATCAGGCCGATATGGCCGCCCATCAGGCCGACCAGCTGGCGGCAAATGGTGAGTCCGAGTCCGGTGCCGCCGAAGCGCCGGGTGGTCGAACTGTCGGCCTGCGTGAACGCCAGGAAGATCGATTCCTGCGCGGCCGGCGCAATGCCGATGCCGGC
>AEPR01000159.1 GCA_000195205.2 Oxalobacteraceae bacterium IMCC9480
GCCTGTCGTCAGACCAAATTTTTCAGATGGCAAAAGAGTGCCCGTCCCGGAGATATAACTTGGATGGGTAAATTTTCCGGAATCGCAGGTCCTTGTGCCTGTCGTTGGCATCGTCGGGAGATTATTGATGGCGATGTAGTGATACGAAGCGCTGGTTGTACCATCCAATACGACGGATTGCGGAGGCTGGGTTACTGTCCCTTGACTCCATCGTCCTTGTGCAAAGTCAGCGTTCCCGGAAATCTCTTGGGTGGCATTCGGAACGCCTGTCAAAGTATATTCATTAAGTTTTGTCATTACGCCGTTTGAATCCTGCGTATTCGCTGAAAGCACGCCAGAAGAATCTAAACCAATGCCGCTAAAGAAGTAGCGAGAATTACCACTGGATATAAATCGGGCATCCACTGTACCCGTATTACTGACAACAGCAGGAGGAGGAGTCGACACATCCGGAGGAGCAGGTGGGTTACTGCTTCCTCCGCCGCAACCCAATAAAACTAATGCAGCTGAAGTAGCAATGATGTTAGTTTTCATGTATTCCCTTTAAAAGTTTATACGGAAACGCTGTAATCTCGCTTTATTGTCAATTCCTGTAATTAGTGGTAAAAATAGTTTGTAACCAATAGTACAGATTTACGATGATGATGCAGCTAAACAGTCACCGTCAATAAAAGCATTAGTCACAATAATATTGCTCGGATTTATGTTGCTTTTTGGTATCGCGATTCACTATCCAGCCACGTATTGCGCGGGCTCTGTTTCATCATTTTTTGGGCTATGTAGTGTTTTGGGTGCGCTGGTCTTCGATAGCTCATCGTTTTCGGCCCTGAGTGGGGCCGTGTCGGTCGCCTCGACGAAATGGAAGTGCGGTTCTATTCGATCAAATCCTTCCCCCGAAACCTATCCGCGGTGGGACATGAGCGCACTGATAGACGACTTCCAGGAAAAACTCGGCGGCGGGAACGACGTGGTGCAGGCAATCGATCAGGGTGGCGCGGCGATCAACAGCGGCTTGCCACGCAATTGCGGGAGCGGGTGCGGACCTGCGTGGTGCAGCTCAATGCGCAGCGCCAGCGCGTCAGTGCGCGCCCCGTCTGGTTCAGGCAGGTCGCTGTGGACCTGGAACGAATCGGGCGTTGCCGGCAGGCAGATTGTGTCGATGCAGGCACTGCTTCATTGCGATGCTCGTTGCTGCGTGTAATGGGATGGCGCATAGGGTGAATTCAAGCTCATGCAATTTGCACCGTCCGCGTTGTATCGTCGATCGTGAATTGTTTGCCAGCGCGATCGTGTTTCAACGCGCGAGTCACGCGCTCTTCGGCAGCCGCAGTAACCCGGGCAATCGATAAAAACGTACACACTGACTTTGCCAGGTCAGGAACACTTGTTCTGCCCTGTTCGGAGAGAATGAAAATCGCAATATTCCCGAGTTCTTCCAGGCAGACTTCGTCGATCAGTCGCTTTGATCCGTCCTCGGTTTCCGGGCTGCGAAACCCTTCCCAGGCGGCAGGATCCACCGTCTCGGGCCAGTAAAAAATTGTTCCATCATTGGTCTTGCTAACCCGACCCGCCAGCAACCCGGTGAGCAACTCTTGCACGCGACTGCCTGTTTTTGACAAGCCCCACGCCATGCGTACTCGTTTGAAGACTTCAAACTCGGACACGGGACCTTCCGTGTTTACTACTTTTAACAGCTGATTAAGAAGAATGGACCGGGTAGCCTTTTCGTAAAATTTATCCGACGGGCCCAAGGGGAGTTGCGTCATCGTGTAGCGCGGAAGTGCATTCTCGGCGATGACTTCGGGCACGATGTTCAGTACCTCGCATTGCGCCGGTCCTGCGTCTTCGGTGTCAGCATGATCATTGGCCGGCATTTCTACGTCGTCCTGCTCACCCGTTGTTTCGGCCTCCTGCGTGACAAGTTCTTCTAACCTGGACAACAGCTTGCGCATCGGCTCCTGCGGATTCATCCACCAGTCGGTCGACCAAATCCTGTAAAGCTCCCAGCCCAGGCTTTCTAGAATATGCTGACGCAGGCGGTCCCGATCGCGGGCTGTCGCACCAGAGTGATAGGTCCTGCCATCGCATTCGATGCCCAGTAAATACCGCCCAGGTGCCCTCGGATCGACGACACCAATGTCTATCCGATAGCCTGACACGCCGACCTGCGGATGGACCGTCCAGCCCTTGTCCCGAAGGGCGGATATGACTTGCATTTCAAGTGGGCTATCCGGTTCCAGTCCTGTCGGAATGATTTGCTCGACGAGCGCGCGCGGGCCGCGAATCGCAAACTCGAGATAATTTTTCAAGTCACGTACCCCTGCAGCACGCACACGGGACAAATCAATTTGTTCCGGTAAGAGGGTGCTGAACACCACGACGCCCTGTCTTGCCCGGGACACGGCGACATTGAGGCGACGATGTCCGCCTTCCAGATTGAGCGGGCCAAAATTCAGATTGACCTTGCCCGCCGCGTCCGGGCCATACGTGATCGAAAAATAAATGATGTCTCTTTCATCGCCCTGGACATTTTCGAGGTTCTTGATGAACAACGGCTCCAGGGTGGCTTGGGCGATTGCCTGGTCCAGAGCTGCGGATCCACGTCGCCGTTCGTCGAGCGTGCGCTCGATCAGGCTTTGCTGGGCCTGGTTGAAAGTCACCACTCCCAAGGTCTGGTTGCGGGTCGTTGGATTGGTGTAATGGGTTTCGATCGACTTGACGATGGCGTCCGCTTCAGCGCGGTTTGTCCGGGAGCCACCGCGGTCGTACACGCCGCTTACACGTTCAAACCGGACGCCCTTATCGTCGGTGACGGGCGACGGAAAGGTCACAAGCCGGTTGTCGTAATACATGACATTGCTGAAGGTAATCAGGCTTTCGTGTTTGCTGCGGTAGTGCCAGTTCAAACTTAACTTCGGCATGCCGATACTCAGGCACTCGTCGAGAATACTTTCCAGGTCTTGAATCTCGTCTTCGCCGGCACCGTCACCGGAGTCATCGCTGCGACCAAAGAAATTGGTCGGCGGTAGTTGCTTGGGATCGCCAACACAAATCAGCTGGTTGCCCCGTGCAATGGCGCCGACAGCGTCCCACACCGGTATTTGCGATGCCTCGTCAAAGATAACGACGTCAAACTGGGCGTGCCCGGCGTCCAGGTATTGCGCGACCGACAGCGGCGACATCAGCAGGCAAGGCTTTAGCTTTGACATCAAGGTAGGCAAGTTTTGTACAAGCTGGCGAATGGGCATGTTTCCACGTTGCCGTTGCAGTTCGCGACGCAACTTGCCCATTTCAGAATCTGCACCCGGCACGATGCCGGCATTCGTGGGGATCTGGCCGGATAGTTTTGCGACGACGAATTGCTGTGTCAGCGTCTGGAACCGTGCATCCGCACTCCTGAATTCATCAATCTTGCGTCCATGGTCCGCGCTCGAAAACGTGCAAAGTACTGACTCACGATCAATGGCTTTTTTTACCCACCAGCTCTGGTAGCTGTATTCGAAAAACTCGCTGATTTCGTCAAGTCCTGCATGTCCGTTTTCGAGGTCGCTCACCAGGCCATGCAGCCCGTTGCTGATGGCTTTGGCCCGGACATCCTGCCAGAGGCACCATGGCTGGATCTGCCGGGAGGATTGTTGCCAACCCATCAGCACGCCCTGAAGCCTGGTAATGGCACCCGGCGCCATCCGGTCCTGGCTGAGGGCTTCGGTGCAGCTACCGAGTTCCCCGACTTCAACCAGCTTTGCAGTGAAATCGCGGAACGCATCCCGGTAGTGCAACAGGCTTGAACCGATAGCACCGTCCGGCTTCAACATCGCGCGATTTTCGGCCACGAACGATTGCAGGTTGGTACGCAACATTTGCGCAAGCGCCGCGTCAGATCCCGCCATGCGCGTTACGGCTTCCGAGAATGCCAACGCCCATTGTTCGGCACCTTCGATGACTGCCCAGTCCGTCGCCTGTGCGGAGAACCCCTCAGCCAGTAAATTGTTTGCGACTGCGGCAACTGAATCTAGCGCCTTGTCTTCCTTATTTATCGTCGCCAACGTGGCAAGCAGCGGCGCGATCTGCTCGTCAACAGGAGGTCGGCCATTGGTCTTGAAAAGGCGCAGCCGGTTGAACACGACGCGCTTTGCAAACCATTTTTTGGGCCACCAGGTGGCTTGTGCTTCGGCCCACTGCAACGCAATCTCCGTAGCTGTTAGGGCGGCAATTTCCTCCCTGTAAGCCCCATTCAACATACTCCATGCGGTTTGGCGCGCCACGCCGTGATGTCGAAGAAAGGCAAGCGTTGAACGTGCGTCATCGTCATGGGCTGACCTGGCAATTCCGATCGGGATCGAAGGCGCACGAATCAGCACATCTGCCAGCGCATCGAATGTCGCCAGTTCGGCCAGCGACAGTCCGAGTCCTGAATGGCCAAACATCCCGAGGATTGGTGCTGAAATTTCCTGAACCTTGGCGGCGGCGGCACGCAGTTCCGCAGCGGTATCCAGTAGCAATTGCTGCCAAGTCGGCGTCCAATTCGGTCTATTGATTATCGAGAGTGGATGCGCGTTAAGGCCTGACAGTTGACTTGCAAGTGCTGCCATCCGGCGGGAAATTTCGCGCAGCAATTCAATGTCGGTCCGGCTATGCAAGCTTGCGTCGGTCCAATCCATTGGCGCTGGCCGGCGCTCGCCGTACTTGATGCATAAGCCAATCGCGTCATAAATGGTCAGGTCGTTGGGATAGACCTTGTGTAGCGCATTGGCCAATTCATTGAGCTCCTGGCGAAGAACGGCCAATCGTTCTGCCTCACGCTCCCAGTCGGCGACGGTGCGGGTGCCCGCAGTCTCCAGTGCCATACCGAGTTGTTTCAAGACCTCTGATTTTTTCGCTTTCGACGAGTGCAGTTCAAGGCAGAAGGGACCGAGGCCTAAGGACTTCAACCGCCGGTGTACCACTTCCAGTGCCGCCATTTTTTCCGAAACGAACAACACGGTTTTGCCCGTTGCAAGAAGATGGCTGATCAGGTTCGTGATTGTTTGACTCTTCCCGGTACCCGGAGGGCCTTCGATGACGAGGTTTTTTCCGGCACTGGCGGCACAGATGGCACGCAATTGCGAGGAGTCGGAGAGCATCGGCGCAAAGATGTCTTGCGGCCGGTGGCTTGCGTCCAGCGTGGACGGCTCAAAGCCGATGTCACTATCTGCAAAAGCCCGACCGGGGTTGTTGATCAGGTGGGCGACGATGCTGTTTTGCTGCAGGCGTGCTTGCCGTGCCTGCAAATCTTTCCACATCAGATATTTCGTAAACGAAAAAATCCCAAGGTGTACCTGGTCCTTGACTTCCCACCCCTTGAGCTCCGCTACCTGAAGCCGGAATGTCTGGAGGACTTTAGCCACATCAATACCTTTGTCATCCAGAGGCATGACGTCCAGCGATGGCATTTTCATCTGAAAACTCTGCCAAAGTTTCTGGACCAGCGTCGGATTGACCAGCGCCTCGTCATCGTGGCGGGTCAGGCGAAAACCACTTCGAACCGATTGCCTTGTCAACGTGACCGGGACGAGCAGTATCGGCGCGAGATGATGTCCCTCGGCTTTTTCTTCTTCTTTCCATTGCAGGAGGCCGAACACCATAAACAGGGTGTTGGCGCCGCCTTCTTCGAGTCCGGTTCCGGCAGCACGAAATATCTCCAGAAGACGTGGTTCGAGGGCCTCTTCGGCGACATCGACGATGATTTCGTGCCGGCGCAATGCGTCGTTTGCAAGTGCCTCGAAAGGAGATAATCCCGTGCGAGCGGCGAAGACTCCGGCGTCGCGATTATCGGAGCCACTCATCACGAGAGGGAGTGCTCGTATCCTGAATTCCTTGCCTTCCGACAGGATGTCCTCCAACGCGGCAGGGTCGGGACAGACTAGTCGAAGTGATGTTTTGACGGGTTTGAAATTAAGCAGGCGATTACGCAGTGTCAGATCCAGTAGCTTGCTTTTCCATCGCGCCAGCCGGCCTTCTGGCGTGTCGATGGTCTCAAGCTCGATGGCCGGCATTGATGCAGGATCGAGCGACGGAAGGGCTGGCATTGCTTCAATTGATGGTGCAATTTCAGTCGCGATCAGAATCGAGCTATCGACGGAGTTCGAACGAGACGGTAGAGGACGAATCTGCAATTCCCGTGCACGACGGACATCGATCGCATATTGAAAACTGGATTCCTCATTGAGATGTTCTTCTCCAGTCGCGCAAGCCCAACGCAATGTCGGCTTCTGGCCGCTGGCAATGCCGGTCGTCTCGATGACCAACAACTCGCCGGATTTTATGCGTTTGCGGATTGCCTGGACGTCATCGACAAGTGCCGTTGGAAAGCTTGCTTCAATCAGCCAGACCCCGACCCAGGCGTGACCTTCCTTGAACAGAATCACCGGGTGAAGGCCGGTCTGCTCAACGCACGACGCAAAGAGCATGCTCAGGTCGAGGCACGTCGCGACCCGGCCTGTCAGGATGCGCTCGGGGGTGCGAATTTTCTGCCCGTCATTTCCAAACGATGCTGGCGGGTTCGAATAATGAAAATTTTCGGCCAGCAAGGTGCTGTAGATCGCGGAAACCTGCTGCCAGACTTTTTCGCGATTTTTCGATTGATATCCGTTCATCGAAGAGCCATTGCCTAACTGGCGCACGAGTGTCGATGCGCCGCTCACCAACTGATCGACCACTTGGGAATTGGGCATGCAAAACGCAGCCAGGAGCTCGGGCAAAGCGCGCGTTCCTGCCCACTGATCGTAGGCCAGGACTTCGATATTGCTGCTTAGGTAAGCAAGTTGCCTATCGCCTGCAGTCACTTTCACATTGACGGATGCTTGCTCAGTTTCATCGAGCTTGCTCAGATAACCATGGTCAGGCTGTAGGTCAATGGGAGAGATTTTTCGTGTTTCACCAGGCTGTAAGCGGTCGAACTTCAAGCGGGCACCGACTGCGAAAGCAGGGGAGCAGCTGATCACCACTTCAATATTGGTCAGCGGCTCTTCGGTCTTGTTCTGCAGCGTGAGCGAGCGGACTACAGGGACGTGATTTTGAATCGCTGCATAGCCTGTGGTTTTATCCAATTGCAGCGATACTCCGACGTCTTCTGGAATCTCAGTCGGTGAGGAAACAGCATCGGAGGACATTTCGAATTCCATGAAGACACACCTTAAATTAAATAGTGTGTTCAACCGGAAATCACACACCGGCTCGAATGTAGCGGACAACTACCTAGTTGTCTATTTGCAATCCGTACTGAGTGGCGCTGCGGGCTTAATCATGAGGGGGCAAAAGGTACATCGGTCTTCTGCTTTCCGGCCTTGTCCGGCTGCCACGCCAAACGCATCGACTTCATCCCCGCCAGCTGAAACCCGATCACGTTCGCGTACAGCGGGTCTTTCAATGGTTGGATTGTGTATCGCGGAAAGGCTTCCTGAATCACTGGTCGAAAGAAGAACGCACCGCCGCCGCCGAGCAGCAGGTTGTCTATGTTGTTCCCATCCTGGACGACGCGCTTAGGTTCGGTGACGGCGTCCCGGACGATCTTGCGCGCCGCCGGCAGGTGGTGCCCGGTGTTGAGCGTGCTTGTGCCGGTTCCAGTTCCGGAGGTGCTTCAGCGAGGGATTCCGCATCGCCTTTGTCTTCAAGGATCTCCGCTGAATGGACTGCATCCGCGATCGCCAAAGTATCGTCGTCGCCGTGCAGCAGTGCTGTCACGTCACACGGTGCCTCGATGGCGATGAGCAATTGGGCCACGCGCACTGGCCGGTCATCGTCGTCGATGCGGGTAATCTCGGTGAGTTTCTTGGTGAAATAGAACGGCGTGTGCTTGTCGTCGAGGAAGCCGGAAATCCGACCACCGCGCAGAAATGCCATGGTCTGAAAGGTCTGCATCGCGGCGTTCATGGCATAAAAACTGTTCGTAGGCAGCGCGAACGCATCGGTCGACGGGATGCCCGGCACGAAGAAGACGAAGCGGCCGGACAGCTTGCATTGCCGGTGCTGGTATTCCGGGCAGTGCTCGGGGTCGCAAAGGCCGCCGTTGTCGGCGCGCGGGATCGCCTAGCGTCCGCCGAAAATGCGGATGACGCGCTTGCTGTCGGGATCCCTCGGCACTGGTGCAGACGTCATGCAGTGGCAAACCTGCCCATCGGGCGAGTACTGCGACCAGAAGCGCCGGTCGTTCGCGCCCCACGCAACAAGCCCGTGCGGCATCACGGTGTGCCAGTCGTCGGAAGGGAAAATGGACGGAAAACGATACAGACGCCGGATGCCGTCGCCCCTGTCTTCGCCGAATGCGTCGAGCAGTTGTGCCGCGGTAGCCGGATTGGGAAAGTCACCTGGTCGCACCGTGAAATAGGGCACGTTCTTCGGCACCAGCGGCACCGTCAGATTAGGAACGGCCTGCGTGATGTCGCGCGCGATATCGTTGAACGAGCGGTTGGTTTGCACACCATGTTCATACAACGATTTGGCGCGCGGATTGGCGGCAGCGTTTTTGGTGAGGACCTTGATGCTGGCGCGG
>AEPR01000158.1 GCA_000195205.2 Oxalobacteraceae bacterium IMCC9480
TGCTCTACCAGCTGAGCTAACGACCCGAAAGACCGAGATTATAGGAACTCAAGATGGATCTGTCAAACCTTGCGGTCTAATTGACTAAACTATTTTGCGGTGACCTGCTGATCCCATCGGATCGGCAGGTTCATCGCGGGCAGCGCAGTGCGGCCAGGCGTTCTTTTGCGGTCTGGGCAGCCGGTGATGACGGGTATTGCGCCACCAGCGTTTCCAGGGATTTCTTGGCCGCCGGACGATCTTTCAGCTCGGCATAACAACTTGCGATATTGAGCAAGGCGTCTGCTGCTTTCGGATTTTCCGGATAGTTCTTGACCACGACCTGCTGTGCGGTGATCGCGTTGCGGTAATCACGTTGTGCATAGTAGGTCGTTCCCAGAAAATACTGCGCCGACGGTGCAAAGCCGGATTGCGGATAGCGCCGCATGAAGTCGGTGAACGCTGCGCCGGACGTCTTGTAGTCGCCCGCCTTGAACAGTGCCAGTGCGGCTTCGTAAGTCTTCTGTTCGGCCGGCTCGACGCTGGTTTCTTTGCCATCGACAGTCATCTTTTGCGGTTCAAGCTTGCGCAAGCGTGTGTCGAGATCGACGTAGAAATCCTTTTGGCGCTGCTGCGTGTTGGCCACTTCATTGGTCAGCACTTCCAGCTGCCCGCGCAACTTTGCCACTTCCTGGCGCAGTTGCTCGTTCTGGCTGGCGACATCGAGCAGGCTGTTCTTGTCGGGCTTGGTATCGAGCTTGATGTCGGCATCGCGCCGGACACTGTCGATGCGGGCCCGGATATCAAGAATGGCCCTGCGCGCTTCGTCATCATCGAACAGTCCGGCTTGTGCAGGCAGAGTGAAAGAGGACACCGCAGCCAGCATGGCCACGGCAAACAGGGATTTTCCGAAGCGCGTCATGGCAATCAATAGACGATGTCAGCGCGACGGTTTTCAGCGTAGGCGGCTTCGTCGCTGCCGGTGGCTTTAGGCTTTTCTTTGCCCAGCGAGACGGCTTCGAGCTGGTTGTCCGCAACGCCCATCAGGCTCATTGCCTGACGCACTGCTTCGGAACGCTTCTGGCCGAGTGCCAGGTTGTATTCACGGCCACCACGATCATCGGTATTGCCCTGGATGATGATCTTGCGTGACTTGTTGGCGCTGAGGTAGCGGGCGTGGGCTTCGAGGACCGACTTGAATTCCGCTTTGACGACATAGCTGTCGTAGTCGAAGTAGACGCTGCGCTTGGCCAGCACGCCTTGCGGGTCGTTCAATGGATCGGTCGAACCGGCATTGACCGGATTGACGGTACGGGTGTCAGCCGGAGCGGCCATCGCGGCGCTGCCCGAACGATCTTCGACGGGTGGCTTTTCGTCCAGCTTGGTGGATGAGCAGGCTGAAAACAGCAGGACACTGGCGGCGACAACGGCAAAGGTCGATAAGTTACGCATTTACTTCTCCTGGAAAATACAAAATTAAGTGACTGAAAGCTATTTGATGAATGGGCCCCAGGTCGGTTCGCGGATGTCGCCGGCCTGCGTAGTCAGGCGTTGTTTCACCCGACCGTCGACGGATACTACCGCAAGCGAGCCACGTCGCCCTGATTCGGTGGCGTACATGATGTACTTGCTGTTCGGTGAAAAGCTCGGCGACTCGTCTTTGGCAGAGTCTGACAGACGTTGTTCCTGACCATTAGCGAGGTCCATCGCATATAACTGGAATGCGCTGTCGCGGCGCGAAATATACGCCAGTGTTTTGCCATCGGGCGAGACGCGCGGGCTGATGTTGTACGATCCCTTGAAGGTCACGCGCTGTGCGTCGCCACCGCTGACCGGCATCTTGTAGATTTGCGGTCCGCCGCTGCGATCGCTGGTGAAATAAATGCTCTGGCCGTCAGCCGAAAATTGCGGTTCGGTATCGATGCCGCTGCTGCTGGTCAGGCGGCGCAAACCCGTGCCGTCGGCATTGACGATGTAGGACTGGGTCAGGCCGTCACGCGACAAGGCAATTGCCAGCCGGTTGCCGTCGGGCGACCACGATGGCGCGGAATTGCTGCCCTTGTAATTGGCCAGCACGGTGCGCTGGCGCGTCACCAGGTTTTGCACGTAGACCACCGGTTTCTTGTTTTCGAACGAGACATAGGCGACGCGGGTGCCATCGGGCGACCAGGCTGGCGAGATGATCGGCTCGTTCGAGCGCAAGGCGACATTGGTGTCTTCGCCATCGGCATCAGCCACTTCGAGCCGGTACTCTTTGCCGGACTTGGTGACATAGGCAATGCGGGTAGCAAAGGCACCGCGTACGCCGGTCAGTTTTTCATAGATGTCATCGGCAATCTTGTGCGCGGTGACCCGGGTGCGGCCTTCCGGCGCAGTCAGTGAAAGCGCCGACAGCGGTGCGCTCTTGATCATGTCGAGCAACTTGTAGCGCACGTCGAAGCGGCCATCGGCCAGGCGCTGCACGCTGCCCACCACGAGTGCATCGGCGCCGCGGGATTTCCAGTCGGGATAATTGATTTCGGAGGTTTCTGACATCGTGCCGGCGTCGATGATTTTGAAGTACCCGCTGCGCATCAGGTCAGCCTTGATGATCGCGCTGACTTGCGCCGGTGCGATCGATTCATCGGCGAAGGTGGCGATGGCGATCGGAATCTGGTTGGCACCGACGCCGGCGATGTCGACACGCAATTGGGCATGGGCTGCGGTGGCAAGTACCAGGCCAAGTAGGGCTAGGGTAGAGAAGAAAGTTTTTTTCATTGGCTGATCAATCTTTGGGTTTGTGGGAGACGGTGAAGCCCGAAGGCGCCGTACCCGATTTATCGGCAGGGAAGGGTTGTGACTTTTCGATTGCACGGCGCACGGCTTCATCGAAGCCCGGTATGCCGGAGGTTTTCAGTTTGCGGATGCCACGCACGGTTCCGTCGGGCAGTAGCTCGACCGCGTACTCGACTGAAGGATTACCTTCGACGTCTTCCGCGCCATTGAACACGGTGTTGGAACGGATCTTGGCACCGACCTTCTGGATGTAGCTCGGGTCACCGCGTGGTCCCTGGCTTTTCGGTGC
>AEPR01000157.1 GCA_000195205.2 Oxalobacteraceae bacterium IMCC9480
GAAGTCGGTGTAGATATCTACAACTTGATCAAGTACACCCGTTCGAACCAGAACACCAATATCAACCAACGTCCAATCGTCAAGGTAGGAGATCGTGTTGCAAAACATGACGTGATCGCCGACGGTGCATCGACTGACCTTGGTGAGTTGGCGCTTGGTCAAAACATGCTTGTCGCGTTTATGCCTTGGAATGGCTACAACTTTGAAGATTCGATTTTGATCTCTGAAAAAGTTGTTGCTGATGACCGCTACACGTCGATTCATATCGAAGAGCTGTCGGTCGTTGCACGTGACACTAAATTGGGTGCAGAAGAGATTACGCGTGACATTTCGAATCTGGCAGAAAATCAGCTGGCGCGTCTCGATGAATCCGGCATTGTCTATATCGGTGCCGAAGTTGAAGCAGGCGATACCTTGGTCGGCAAGGTTACGCCGAAAGGCGAAACACAACTGACACCGGAAGAGAAGCTTTTACGTGCCATTTTTGGCGAGAAAGCATCGGACGTCAAAGATACCTCGCTTCGCGTGCCATCGGGCATGATCGGTACCGTGATTGACGTTCAAGTCTTTACACGTGAAGGCATTCCTCGCGACAAGCGTGCACAGCAGATCATCGACGATGAGCTCAAACGCTATCGTCTTGATCTTAATGATCAATTGCGCATTGTCGAAGGCGACGGATTCCAGCGCCTTGAGAGAATGTTGGTTGGTAAAGTTGTGAATGGCGGGCCGAAGAAGATTGCTAAGGGCGCAAAGATTACTAGTGAGTACTTGCTCGACTTGGATAAGTATCACTGGTTTGATATCCGACCTGCAGACGACGACGCCGCGACTGCGCTCGAAGCCATCAAGGAATCGATAGCGGAAAAACGTCATCAGTTCGACCTGGCTTTTGAAGAAAAGCGTAAGAAGCTGACTCAAGGTGATGAGTTGCCGCCAGGCGTGCAAAAGATGGTGAAGGTGTATCTCGCCGTTAAGCGCCGTTTGCAGCCCGGCGACAAGATGGCCGGTCGCCACGGCAATAAGGGTGTGGTATCCCGCATCGTTCCGATTGAAGACATGCCCTACATGGCAGACGGTACGCCAGCGGACATCGTACTTAACCCGCTGGGTGTGCCATCACGGATGAACGTGGGTCAGGTTCTTGAAGTCCACTTGGGTTGGGCTGCCAAGGGGCTTGGACTGCGGATTGGTGAAATGTTGAAGGTGCAAGCCAAAGCTGCCGAGCTGCGTAAATTCCTGACCGTGATTTATAACGAGTCTGGCAAGAGCGAAGACCTTGATAGCTTCTCTGACGACGAGATCCTTGAGTTGTCTTCGAATCTGAAGCATGGCGTACCATTCGCAACTCCCGTGTTTGACGGTGCCAATGAGGAAGAGATTCGTCGGATGTTGGATTTGGCTTATCCGGACCACATTGCCAAGTTGCTGGGTATGACGCCATCAAAAAATCAGGTCACGATGTACGATGGTCGTACAGGCGAAGCTTTTGAGCGTTCAGTCACCGTCGGCTACATGCATATGTTGAAGCTACATCACTTGGTTGATGACAAGATGCACGCGCGTTCGACTGGTCCTTATTCGCTGGTGACCCAACAGCCGCTG
>AEPR01000156.1 GCA_000195205.2 Oxalobacteraceae bacterium IMCC9480
CGGACGATGGCGGCCGCAAGGATTGTCGTGATCTCGGCAGCGCGGGCGCTGGCTGACATCTCTGACGGAGGATTGATTTCGATGTTGTTCATGACGGCTCCGGGGAATAGCAACTGTCATGAATATTGAGCGCGATCTTCCGAAGAGGATGGCAACGCAGGGTAATGGCGGTCATTTCTCGCGGTCACAGTGATTCGTAGATTGCGCGTTAACAAAACAGTTTACGGTCGTGGTCGTTGCATTTATGATTGAGTCAATTAACTAATCACGCAACTGGGTTACATCATGGG
>AEPR01000155.1 GCA_000195205.2 Oxalobacteraceae bacterium IMCC9480
CCGCCACTATGGTGAAGGTCGCATGGGTGAGCGCCCCTTCCTGGTCATTGACACCGGCGGTTTCGAGCCGGTCGCCAAGGAAGGCATCATGCACGAAATGGCCAAGCAGACCCGTCAAGCGGTCGCCGAAGCCGACATGGTGATTTTTATTGTCGATGGCCGGCAAGGCATGACGCCGCACGACAAGACCATCACGGATTTTCTGCGCAAGTCCGGCCGGCAGGTCATGCTGGTCGTGAACAAGGCTGAAGGCATGCGCTATAGCGCAGTCACGGCTGACTTCTACGAACTCGGCATGGGCGATCCGTACGTGATTTCGGCCGCCCATGGCGACGGTGTCATGGACCTGGTCGAAGAAGCACTGAATCTGGCGCTGGCGCAAAAACCGGTCGATGAAGAAGTCGCCGTCGACCTCGGCAAGGCGATCCGCATTGCCATCGTCGGCCGTCCGAATGTGGGCAAGTCGACCATGGTCAACACGCTGCTGGGCGAAGAGCGCGTCATCGCATTCGACATGCCGGGCACCACGCGTGACTCGATCGAAATCCCGTTCGAGCGCAGCGGCCAGCAATACACGCTGATCGACACGGCCGGTATCCGCCGGCGCGGCAAGGTGTTCGAAGCGATCGAAAAATTCTCGGTCGTGAAAACGCTGCAGTCGATTTCGGAAGCCAATGTGGTCTTGCTGCTGCTCGATGCGCAGCAGGATATCTCGGAGCAGGACGCGCACATTGCCGGCTTCATTCTTGAATCCGGTCGTGCGCTGGTGGTCGGTGTCAACAAGTGGGATGGACTGACCAGCAGCCGGCGCGACGAGATCAAGATCGACCTCGACCGCAAGCTCGACTTCCTGTCGTTCGCCAAGTTTCATTACATCTCGGCGCTCAAGGCCACCGGTGTTGACCAGTTGATGAAGTCGATCAATTCGGCCTACGCCGCAGCGATGAGCGACTTGTCGACGCCGAAGCTGACCCGTGCACTGATCGAAGCCGTCGAGCATCAGCAACCGCGTCGCAAGGGCTCGATCCGTCCCAAACTGCGTTAGGCGCACCAGGGCGGCATGAACCCGCCGATCGTCGTCATTCACGGTAATTCGCTCGATGCGATTGATGACAACTACAAACGCTTCCTGGAAAAGCATTTCCGCGAAACGTTTGCGTTAGTCGGCACGCCGTTGCGCATCGAGTTCAGGTCGGGCAAGAATCCGTTCTCGCGACACGAGAAATAAAAAACAACGGGCCGGCGCACTCTCGCGCCGGCCCGGCAGTTTGCTTCATGGCGGGGATGGCGGCAACGCCCGAAATCAATTACATTTTCAAAAGGCGCAGCATGGCCCTTGAAAAGTCCGCGAGCTGTCACCAACTCCTTAACACGCCACTACAACACAACAACATATCGGAGTTTCCATGAGCAACAAAGGGCAAATGTTACAAGACCCCTTCCTTAACGCTTTGCGTAAAGAGCACGTCCCCGTTTCCATTTATCTGGTCAATGGCATCAAGCTGCAAGGTCACATTGAATCATTCGACCAGTACGTTGTTTTACTCCGCAACACAGTGACCCAGATGGTCTACAAGCACGCCATTTCGACCGTCGTGCCGGCCCGTGCAGTGACTCTCAATCTCGAACCTGAAGCAGACTGACCGGATGTCAATCCTCGCGCCAATGGGGCGCAATTAGCATGCGCGCCGCATTGGTCGGTGTGGACTTCGGCAAGGGCGACTTTGTTGCCAGTCTCGAAGAGCTTGCGCTACTGGCAAAGTCTGCCGGCGCGATTCCGGTTACCCGCATTACCTGCAAGCGCAGCAGTCCCGACGCGGCGTTTTTCGTCGGGTCAGGCAAGGCCAGCGAGATCGGTGACGCGGTCATCGACGACGAGCTTGAGCTGGTCATCTTCAACCACGCGCTGACACCGGCGCAGCAACGCAATCTCGAGCGACACATGAAGGTCCGTGTCATCGATCGCACCAGTCTCATCCTCGATATCTTCGCGCAGCGGGCCCAAAGCCACGTCGGCAAAGTGCAGGTCGAGCTGGCGCAATTGCAGCATCTGGCAACCCGGCTCATTCGCGGCTGGACCCACCTTGAACGACAAAAAGGCGGTATCGGTTTGCGCGGTCCCGGCGAAACGCAGCTCGAAACCGACCGCCGCTTGCTGGGCGAACGGGTCAAGGCATTGCGCGCCAAGCTCGACAAATTACAGCAACAACATGCGACCCAGCGTCGCGCCCGTGGTCGCGGACAAGTGTTTTCCGTCTCGCTGGTCGGCTACACCAATGCCGGAAAATCGACCTTGTTCAACACGATGTGCAAGGCGCGCGTGTATGCGGCTGACCAGTTGTTTGCGACGCTGGACACGACCTCGCGTCGGGTCTACATGGGCGATGCGGGTAATGTGGTCCTGTCGGACACCGTCGGCTTTATTCGTGAACTACCGCATCAACTGGTGGCGGCATTTCGCGCCACCCTCGAAGAAACCGTCCACGCCGATCTGTTGCTGCATGTGGTCGATGCCGCCAGCCCGAACCGGATGGAGCAGATCGAGCAAGTCAATAACGTCCTCAAGGAAATTGGCGCAGACCACATTCCACAGATACTGGTCTGGAACAAGATAGATGCCGCTGGTCTTGAGCCCGCTTTGGAGCGCGACGAATATGATAAGATTCGACGCGTTTTTGTGAGCGCACAAAGCGGCCTTGGTGTTGATTTGCTGCGCAGCGCAATCGGTGAAATTGCAAAATCAAGCAGGGGAGTTACACCAGGTGAAGACCCGGTAATTCTTCCTTGTGATGCGCCGGTTTGACGGCATGTATGCAGTAGCGACACTCCCTTTAACCATCACTTAAGCCTGATTGCGACCGAATGCTCGTTTCTCTTCTCAAAAAATTTGGTTTGAAGTTCTCGCTGAACGACCCGCGTTGGGGTCGAGGTTCACAAGACGACAAACAAAACCAGAATGGCAATCAGGATGGCCGACGGCCACCCGATGGTCCCCCCGATCTCGAACAACTCTGGCGCGATTTCAATGTCCGCCTGAACCGCCTGCTCGGCGGTAAAAAAGGCGGCGGCGGATCGGACTCCGGCGGCAATGGTGGTGGCGGGTTCAATCCCGACATGCGCGGTGCCGGTGTCGGTGCCGCGGTCGTTGCAGTGATTGCCGCATTCCTCTGGCTGATCAGCGGGTTTTTCATTGTCCAGGAAGGCCAGACTGCCGTAGTCATGACCTT
>AEPR01000154.1 GCA_000195205.2 Oxalobacteraceae bacterium IMCC9480
CGAAGTGCGCAACCTGGCGCAACGCTCGGCCAGTGCCGCAAGGGAAATCAAGGCACTGATCGTCAATTCGACCGAGCAGGTGGAAGCCGGCAGCAAGCTGGTGCGCAACGCCGGCGCGACCATGGAAGACATCGTCGCCAGCGTGCGGCAAGTCGGCGACATCATCGGCGAAATCAATCAGGCCGGCCGCGAACAAAGTACCGGGATCGAACTGATCAATCAGGCCATCGTCGAGATGGATCAGGCCACCCGCAAGAATGCGGAACTGGTCCAGGACGCTGCCGCAGAAGCGCAGGCCTTGCAGGAACAGGCGCGCAGCCAGGAACAACTGATGAGCGCCTTTCAGCTCGGGCCGGGGCCCGCTCAAGCCGGCGTCTATCGGACTTTGAGTTACGACGACAGCGTCAACAGTTGACGCACGCTTGCTTGATCATTCTCAACGCTCCCGGAGACACCCGTACCTAAGATGGTCCGTCGAATTGCCCGCCACCCGCATGGTCTCTCTGGAATGTCGGAGCCAAGGCAATTCGCGTCCCTTAACTTTTTTACGAGGTGCATCATGCCCATCGATCTCTCCAAGGTCACACGTGAAGAACTGATGACCATCCATAGCGAGGTGCTGCGCAATATCGCATTGCAGACCAAAGAGGACCTCGCCAAGAACATCAACGCCGCCGGCCACGACTCCCACGGTAGCAACCATTCCAACAACAAGATTGTCGATTTGCAGGGTCAGATTTCCGAGATATTGCGGCGCTGATCCGGCCTGCGGCTGGCATGGCATGGAATCGGCGGCTGGTCCGGTGGACCGGTTCGAACAGCGGGAAGCTGGAGTGGTGAGAGGCGTCGCATGGATACGCAACGGGCAGGCAGGGAAGCGGGGAACGCGCGCGTTGCTGCGGGTGGCGAGGGTGACGAATGTCGTGGCGTGACGGATGCGTGTGTGCCTATCGTCAATGCCTGCAATCACCGCGCGCCCGCCGATGCGGTGGTCAACCAGGTCATCCTCAAAATCGTCCAGCGCTGCAATCTCGATTGCACGTACTGCTATGTCTACAACCGTGGCGACGATTCCTGGAAATCGCGACCGCCGGTCATTTCGGAGCGTGTGCTGCTCCGGCTGGCCGAGCGGATCAATGAACATTGCCGTCGCCATCAGTTATCGAGTTTCACGATCGAGTTGCACGGCGGCGAACCGCTGCTGATCGGCAAGCGCAAGATGCAGGCGCTGCTGACCTTGCTGCGCTCGCGTATCGATGCCGCGCATGTGCGCTTCACGATGCAGACCAACGGCTTGCTGCTGGACTCGGCCTGGATCGATTTGCTGGCGCAACATCAGGTCTCGTTCGGCATCAGTCTCGACGGACCGCCGGCGCTGGCTGACCGGTATCGCATTCAACGCAAGGACCGTTCCGGTTCGACTCAGCAATTGCTCGACATCATCGCGCAACTGCGCAGCGAGGGACCGCTGTTCGACCAGCTCTTTGGCGGATGCCTGTGCGTGGTCAATCCCGATATCGATGGTGGCGAACTGGTCGACTGGTTTGTCGCACAGGGTTTCGATGCCTTCGATTTTTTACTGCCGGATGGCAACCGGCTGAACCCGCCGCAAGGCTGGACCGGCGTCGCACCGTACCGCCGCTTCCTACTATCGGCCTTCGAGCGCTGGCATGCACTCGGGGCGCGCGCGCCACGCATTCGCAAGTTCGAACTGATGATGTCCGGTCTGCTGGGTGGCAAGGTTTTTCTGGATGCGCTGGGGGGTGATTTGCGCCTGCTGTGCGTGCTTGAATCGGACGGCTCTATCGGTGTCAGCGACGTCACGCGCATTTGCGGCGGCGAGTACGCCAACGATGTCCTGAACATCTTCGACCACGCGCTCGACGAACATGTGCGGCGCTATCGCATCGACGAGGTGCAGCAAGTCTGCGGCACCTGTCGTGCCTGTCCGCACCTGGCCAGTTGCGGTGGCGGTTACCTGCCGCATCGCTTCAATGGCATCCATTTCGCCAATCCGTCGATCTATTGCGAGGCGCTGTATGCGCTGTCAGCGCGCATGACGCAGCTGTTGCACGATCACTTGCCGGCCGGAATGCTGGCCGATATGGCGACACCCGCATTGCCGGCATCACGGCTCGCGTCCGGAGCAATGCGATGAGCAACTGGGTAAGCCAGTTCAGCTTGCCGTGCGCGGGAGCCGGTGAATCGGTCTTCGATACCATCGTCACCTCGCACGGGGTTGCCGTGGCAACCGGATTACTGGAACGCCATGCTGATGACATTGCCTGCGCCAGCGACGGCCTGGTCGATTTTCTGCGCGGCTGGATCGCGGATCCGCAGGTCTCGACCGTGGCCTGGGATAGCGCGTTCGGACGGGCGCACCTGGCGCTCAAGGAAGGGCGGCACGATGCTGCCGGTGCGCTTGATGCGGCCGTGCGGATAGGCTTGCGACTGGCCGCCAGCGGGCAAGCAGGACGCTGGAGTGCGCAGATGGAGCCGACCTCGATACAGCTCGACGAGCGCATCATCGATGGCGTCGAACAGATCGAAGTGCATGTCGATGAAGTCAGCTGGGATGCCGGTTGCCGGCTCTGCCTGCGGTTGGCCGATGGCAGTGCGCTGCTGTGGCGACGCGACGGCAATCACTGGGCCGGTGATGGTGGCAGCCGGCTGGCATCGGTCGGCCGTTCGCGGCCGATTTACCTGTTGCCGCGTCAGGCTTTGCCGGCCGATGCGCGCAGCGCTGAAATTTTTCGTGAATGCCAGCCCGTCGACAGCATCACCCCGTCGATGGCACGCGCGTTCGAGGACGGCATGACGGTGCTGCAGCACAACGTGCCCGATTATTTGCCCTGGGTCGAACGGGTGCTCAATGGCATCGTCGTGTGTCCGCTGCAGGCACCCTACCGGTTGGTCAGCGGCAGCTGGGAAGACGTACCCGGCTTCGTCCACATGTCGAGTCCGCATGGCGGCATCGACATCGCCGAGATCCTCGTCCATGAATGTGCGCATCAGTACTTTTACATGCTGCAGCGTGTTGGCGCGCTCGATGATGCGTCCGACAGCGCACTGTACTGGTCACCGCCTATCCGCAAGAAGCGGCCACTCAGTCGCATCCTGATGGCCTACCACGCGCTGGCCAACGTGCAACTGCTGTATCACGCGGTGCGCAGCAACACGGCCAATCCGGCGCAGGACACCCGCTATGTCGCGCTCAATGAGCCCGACCTGCAGGCGGCGATCCGCGCACTGGATGCGCCGTTGCGCGACAACCCGGCGCTGACGACGCTGGGCCGCGCGCTGTACACGCCGCTGGCAGGGCGCCTCGCCGCGTTGGTGCACTGAATGGCGCTGCAGATGACCGGGGGGGCGACACCATCCTGTGAGCAGGATTTTGTACCGGCATCTTCGCTTCCTGCGATGTTGTCGTGGGATCGCTGGCGGCCGGCCGGGGCCTGCTACCTGCACGATGCCGGCGGGATTCATGGCACCGGACATGCGGGCAGGGTGCTGGTGTGGTCCAGCCTGATCGCTAACTGGATGCGGCAGCAGGGTGTGGCGGTCGATCTCGATGTCGTGCGCTGGTCAGCCGTGCTGCATGACGTGCGCCGGCTTCATGACGGACATGATCCGCTGCATGGTGCGCGCTGCGGTGCGTGGATCAGGGACGGCGGGTTCGCCGCCAGTCATGGCCTGCGCGCCAGCGAGCTCGATGCCCGCCAGCTGGAGCAGATTGCCTATTGCTGTACCTGGCATGTGCCGCCTGACCGGGCGGTACCGGCGATGACGCCTGAGTTACTGTGTCTGAAGGATGCGGACGCACTCGATCGGGTCCGGCTTGGCGGACTGGACCGGCGGTTCTTGCGAACCGGCCTGGCCGCAGCGCTGGTGCATCAGGCGCAATTTCTGTGCGATACCAGCGAACTGCAGGCCTGTTTCCGGGATGACCAGTGGGTCGCGGTCCGGTTGGCGTCGCAACGAATGGGCGTGTGGTCGCGGCTGGACGACACCCGTCGCCTGCATTTTTTTGCAACTTGAGAACGCTGGCAGGCAGGGCAACATGACGGGTGACCGCGAGCAGATCACGCCGGTCGATCTCACTGGCTGGCCTGGTGAACGGGTGCTGTTGCTGTGCGAAGCGCTGGCCGGTTGTGGCACGCTAGTCCTCCATGGCAGCAACGTCCGGCCGGTGCTGCAGACGCTAGAACCACGTCAGGCCAACGACAGCGCCAAGGCGTCGGGCAATCAGTGTGCGCTATATGCCAGCGTCGATGCCAGAGTGGCATTGATGCATGCCTTGCTCGACCGGCGCTACCTCTCGGCGCGACTGGGATCGTGGCGGATCGGGTATCGCTGGCAGGCAGGCCAGCTGCGGTTTTTCGTCAGCGACAACCTGTATCCGTTGTTTCGTAACGGTGATCCGGACTTGCTGTCCGATGGCGTTATCTACGTTCTGGAGCGATCTCATTTCGTGCCGGCAGCAGACTCGGCAACGGAGTTCCACGCGCTCTCGCCGCAACGCCCCGTGCACACCTTGAACGTACCGGCAGCGCTCGGGCATGACCTGTTCCGGACCGGTGGTGATGTGACGAGTGCCACCGTAATTCGTTATTCGGAAGCGCAGTCCGGTCCTCAAACCGGGTAAGTTCAAACCGGTCATCGTGGCTACGCGAAGGTGCCGCTGGACTATCGGAATTGACCGGCTTTTCCGGTTCGCGCGCGTGGGCAC
>AEPR01000153.1 GCA_000195205.2 Oxalobacteraceae bacterium IMCC9480
TCGAATAGTTGGTGCGGATGACACGTTTGAGTTGTGACAGCAAGCGACCCGCTTCTTCGCTGCTGACAGCAACAATACTCAGTGCGCCAACACGTTCGCCGTAAAGCGAGAATGACTTCGAGAACGAGTTCGAGACGAACAATGGACCGCCGGCTTCAGCGAACTGGCGCACGACTTTGCCGTCAGCTTCGATGCCGTCGCCGAATCCCTGATAGGCCATGTCGAGGAATGGCACCAAACCGCGTTCCGTCACGACCTTGATCACTTCCAGCCATTGCGCATCGGTCAGATCGGCACCGGTCGGGTTGTGGCAGCATGCGTGCAGCAAGACAATCGATCCTGCTGGCATGGTCTGCAAGGCATCGAGCATGCCGGTAAAATTCACGCCGCGTGTGGCGGGATCGTAGTACGGATAATTGTTGACTACGAAGCCGGCCGATTCGAACAACGCCCGATGGTTTTCCCAGCTTGGGTCGCTGATCCAGACTTGGGCGTCAGGAGCAAAGCGCTGGAGGAAATCTGCACCAAGCTTCAGGGCGCCGGTGCCGCCTACGGCTTGCGCAGTGATAGCGCGCTTTTCCGTGATGACGGCACTGCCGACACCGAATACCAATTCCTGGACAGCTTTGTCGTACGCAGCCAGGCCATCGATAGGCAGATAAGTGCGCGGCGCGGCTTTTTCCATCATGAGGGCTTCGGCTTTTTTGACGCAGTCCAGCAGGGGAACTTTGCCGTTATTGTCGTAGTAGACGCCGACACCAAGATTGATCTTGGCGGGATTTTTATCCGCATTGAATGCTTCGGTGATACCCAGGATCGGGTCACGGGGAGCCATCTCAATGGCGGTGAATAGGGAGGCTGAAAGGGGTGCGTTCATCGTGATAACATCAAAAGTTAGCTGCACTAGATCGCTTGCAGTCGGGTTGGAGACAGCGTCACAAGAACTTGTCGACGCCAGTTTGCAGCTCGCAATTTTACCAAAGGTCGTCGCCACATGGCTGAATTAACTCAAGTTACCAGTAGCATCGACGAATCGAAGATCATCACCTTTCCCGATTCGCCGTTTCAGTTGCTCCAGCCGTTCGAACCTGCCGGCGACCAGCCGACGGCGATTGCCAAGCTGGTCGAAGGCATCGAGGATGGCTTGTCCTACCAGACCTTGCTCGGGGTAACTGGTTCCGGCAAAACCTACACGATGGCCAACGTGATTGCGAGGATGGGCCGTCCGGCCATTATCTTTGCACCAAACAAGACGCTGGCGGCGCAGCTCTACAGCGAATTCCGTGAATTTTTTCCGCGCAACGCGGTGGAGTATTTCGTCAGCTATTACGATTACTACCAGCCGGAAGCGTATGTGCCGCAGCGTGACTTGTTCATCGAGAAGGATTCCTCGATCAACGAGCATATCGAGCAGATGCGGTTATCGTGCACCAAGTCGCTAATGGAGAGGCGCGACGTGATCATCGTCGCGACGGTGTCGGCGATCTACGGTATCGGTAATCCGAACGAATACCACCAGATGATCCTGACCTTGCGGGCCAAGGACAAAGTGAGTCAGCGTGACGTGATCGCACGCCTGATTCAAATGCAATACACCCGCAATGAAATCGATTTCGGGCGCGGTACCTTTCGCGTTCGCGGCGATACGATCGACATTTTTCCGGCCGAGCATGCCGAACTGGCCGTGCGCCTGGAGATGTTCGATGATGAAATCGAAAGCATCCAGTTGTTCGATCCGCTGACAGGTCGCGTCCGCCAAAAGATCCCGCGTTTTACGGTGTATCCGGGTTCGCATTACGTTACACCGCGCGCAACTGTATTGCGTGCAATTGAAACCATCAAAGAGGAATTGCGCGACCGGCTGGAGTTTTTTCGCAAGGAAAACAAGCTGATCGAAGAGCAGCGTATCGAGCAGCGTACCCGCTTCGATCTCGAAATGATGCAGGAAATCGGCTTCACCAAAGGCATCGAAAATTACTCGCGCCACCTCAGTGGTGCCAAGGCCGGCGAACCGCCGCCAACGCTGATCGATTATTTGCCGCCGGATGCGCTGATGTTTCTTGACGAGTCGCATGTGCTGCTGGGCCAGCTCAGCGGCATGTACAACGGCGACCGGTCGCGCAAGACCAATCTGGTGGATTACGGCTTCCGTCTGCCGTCGGCGCTGGATAACCGGCCGCTGCGGTTCGATGAATTCGAAGGCAAGATGCGCCAGACCGTGTTCGTCTCGGCCACGCCCGCTGAATATGAAAAGACCCACGCCGGGCAGGTCGTCGAGCAAGTGGTCAGGCCAACCGGGCTGGTGGATCCTGCCATCGAAGTTCGTCCGGCCAGCACGCAAGTTGATGATCTGATGGGTGAGATCCAGCTGCGGGTGGCGCAAAACGAGCGCGTATTGGTGACGACACTAACCAAGCGAATGTCCGAGCAGCTCACGGAATTCCTCAGTGACAATGGTGTCAAGGTCCGTTACCTGCACAGCGATATCGATACTGTCGAGCGGGTCGAGATTCTGCGCGACTTGCGTCTCGGGACGTTCGACGTACTGGTTGGTATTAACTTGCTACGCGAAGGTCTCGACTTGCCGGAGGTATCGCTGGTGGCGATTCTGGATGCCGACAAGGAAGGTTTCCTGCGGTCCGAGCGCAGCCTGATCCAGACCATCGGTCGTGCGGCGCGTAACCTCAACGGCAAGGCGATCCTGTATGGCGACAAGGTCACCGATTCGATGCGCCGCGCGATCGACGAGACCGAGCGTCGCCGCAACAAGCAGGTTGAATTCAACCTGGCCAATAACATCACGCCGATCGGTATCAAGAAACAGATCAAGGACCTGATCGACGGTGTCTACAGTCCGCAGGAAGCGCGCGAGGAATTGCAGGTCGCGCAAGAAACCGCCAAGTATGAATCGATGAGCGAGAAGCAGATCAGCAAGGAAATCAAGCGACTTGAAAAGCTGATGCTCGATCATGCGAAAAATCTGGAGTTCGAGAAGGCCGCGCAGGTCCGCGATCAGTTGCGCATCCTGAAGGAGCAATTGTTTGGTGCCGGTGGATCGGACAATATTGCGTCGATGCTGGGCAAATAACATGATTCCTGCAGCAATCCTTGCAACCATCGAACGCGCTGATCCGTCGTGGCAGCCGATCCTGATGGCAGGGCTGAAAGCCGTCAATCTGGCCGATCCGGCGTACCTGCTGGCGCTCGCGCAAGATGACTACCTGCCGACCGAAGGTCGCTTGTTGTCAGCGTTCGCGCAGCCATTTGAATCGGTGCGCTACGTGCTGGTCGGGGAGGGTCCTTATCCCCGTGCCGCCAGCGCAACCGGCGTGTGCTTCATGGATGGTGCAGTCGATCTGCTGTGGTCTGACAAGGGCTTGTCAAAACCGGTCAATCGCGCCACGTCTTTGCGTAACTTCATGAAGATGCTGCTTGTGGCTGACGGCACGCTAGCGGCCGGACAGACCTCAGGCGAAGCGATGATCGTGGCCGGTGCCCAAGCACTCCAACCCGGTGCCGATCGCATCCGGACCTTGGCGCAATTACAGGAAAACCTGACGCGACAAGGATTCTTGCTCCTTAACGCAGCGCTGGTATTCCGATCCCACGTGCCTCCGGTGCGTGATGCACGCGCCTGGCTGCCATTCCTTAATACCGTATTAGCCGCGCTCGCCGATCAGGTCGCTCCGCCAACGCTAGTGCTGTGGGGGAAGATCGCTGCACAGCTCGACGACTTGCCCTGCATTAACGGTTTTCCGCGCCTTACGGCAGAGCATCCCTACAATTTGTCCTTCATCGAAAACAGTTCCATGCAGAAATTGTTCGCTCCGATGCAATTGTTGCAGTTGCCAGCGAGGAATCCTGCAAGCCGTTAGAATGGATACCTGACGAAAACGGTCAACCTTGTTATACTCGACAAAATTGATCAACTACTCAGGACTTTCCTGTTTGGCTGACTTCGGGGACTACGAAACATGAGACTAACTACTAAAGGCCGCTTTGCGGTGACTGCAATGATTGATCTGGCTCTGCGGCAGAGTGGCGGTCCGGTAACGCTCTCGGGCATCAGCCAGCGCCAGGAAATTTCGCTTTCCTACCTCGAGCAATTGTTCGGCAAACTGCGCCGACACGAAATCGTCGAATCGGTGCGCGGTCCCGGCGGAGGCTACAATCTGGCGCGTCGGGCCGAAGACGTAACAGTAGCGGACATCATCATTGCAGTCGATGAACCGCTGGATTCAACGCAGTGCGGCGGCAAGGAAAATTGCCGCAAGTCGACCGCCGAAAACGGCACCAGGTGCATGACCCATGATTTATGGTCAACCCTGAATTCAAAGATGGTGGAGTACCTCGATTCTGTTTCACTGAAAGATCTGGTGGACCAGCAGCGACAAAAAAATATTGAACAAAACGTAGTGGTGCTACATCGGTCCCACGTTGTTTCTTGATTGGAGCGTAAGACAATGAATGCCCCCCTGGAAAAAAGCCTGATTGACACTCTCAAGGCACCGCACTTCCCGATCTATCTTGACTACTCGTCGACCACGCCGATCGATCCGCGCGTTGCCGACAAGATGATTCCGTACCTGCGCGAGCAGTTCGGTAATCCCGCATCCCGCAGCCACATGTATGGCTGGACCGCTGAAAAAGCGGTCGAGGAAGCCCGCGCCGAAGTCGCCAAACTGGTCAACGCCGACCCGCGTGAAATCGTCTGGACCTCGGGCGCCACCGAGAGCAACAACCTGGCGATCAAAGGTGCTGCCCACTTCTACAAGACCAAAGGCAAGCACATCATCACCGTCAAAACCGAGCACAAAGCAGTGCTCGACACGGTGCGTGAACTGGAACGCGAAGGCTTCGAGGCGACCTATCTGCAACCGCAGGACAATGGCTTGATCACGATCGAGCAATTGGCTGAAGCGATCCGTCCGGACACCATCCTTGTCTCAGTGATGTTGGTCAATAACGAAATCGGCGTGATTCAGCCAGTCGACGAAATCGGTGAACTCTGCCGCTCGAAAGGCATCGTGTTCCACTGCGACGCAGCGCAAGCCACCGGCAAAATGAAGATCGACCTTGAGAAAACCAAGATCGACCTGATGACATTCACGGCACATAAATCCTACGGTCCGAAAGGCATCGGTGCACTGTATGTCCGCCGTAAGCCCCGCATCCGTATCGAGCCGCAAATGCACGGCGGCGGTCACGAACGCGGCATGCGTTCAGGCACCTTGCCAACGCATCAGATCGTCGGCATGGGCGAAGCGTTCAAGATCGCCCGTGAAGAGATGGATGAAGAAATCACCCGCATCACTGCGTTGCGGGATCGTCTGGCCAAAGGCCTGTCGGAGATGGAAGAGGTCTACATTAACGGTGATATGGCGCATCGCGTGCCGCACAACCTCAATGTCAGCTTCAACTATGTCGAAGGTGAGTCCCTGATCATGGCGATCAAGGATATTGCGGTCTCGTCCGGTTCGGCTTGTACCTCGGCCAGTCTGGAGCCATCGTATGTGTTGCGTGCACTCGGACGCAGCGACGAACTGGCGCACAGCTCGATCCGTTTCACGTTCGGACGCTTCACGACCAACGAAGACATCGACTTCACGATCAATCTGATCAAGGAAAAAGTCGCCAAGTTGCGTGATCTCTCGCCGCTGTGGGACATGCACAAGGAAGGGATCGATATCAGTTCGATCCAGTGGGCGGCACACTAATCATTCATCGCTTGCGGGATAACCCGCAAGCGGCGTAATTTCAAGGAGCATCAAAATGGCATACTCAGAAAAAGTCCTGGATCACTACGAAAATCCACGCAATGTCGGCGCCTTCGACAAGGGCGATGACACCATCGGTACCGGCATGGTCGGCGCACCGGCTTGCGGCGACGTCATGAAACTGCAGATCAAGGTCGGTGCCGACGGCATCATCCAAGACGCCAAGTTCAAGACCTACGGCTGCGGTTCGGCGATTGCATCGTCATCGCTGGTCACCGAATGGGTCAAGGGCAAGACACTCGACGAAGCAATGTCGATCAAGAACACCCAGATCGCCGAAGAGCTGGCTCTGCCGCCAGTGAAAATTCACTGCTCGATTCTGGCCGAAGATGCGATCAAGGCAGCCGTACTGGACTACAAGACCCGTCACGCCGCCGAAGCAACGATTGCATCAGCAGCCTGAATCAGGTCAACCAGCGAGAAAAAATCATGGCAATCACACTGACTGAAAAAGCAGCCAAGCACATCAGCCGCTACATGGAACGTCGCGGCAAGGGAATCGGTTTGCGCTTTGGCGTTCGCACCACCGGCTGTTCCGGGTTGGCGTACAAGCTGGAATACGTCGATGAGAGCGCCACGGAAGACAGCATGTTCGAATCGCACGGCGTGAAGTTATTCGTCGATCCGAAGAGCCTGCCGTATATCGATGGTACCGAGCTGGACTTCGCCCGCGAAGGCTTGAACGAAGGGTTCAAGTTCTACAATCCGAACGTGAAAGATGCGTGCGGCTGCGGCGAGAGTTTCCGGATTTGAGGGTGCGTGGGCGCGCTGCCTGAAGCAGATTGCCCACGCATGATTTGAACAAGCCTGTTGCAGCCCGAACAGGCTTTTGTTTTGAGTGTTCATGCAAAACCATTACCAGTTATTCCACTTGCCCCAGCAATTCGGCATCGACATGGCAGCGCTCGATCATGCCTATCGCGACGTGCAGGGTCAGGTGCATCCCGACAAATTCGTCAACGGTTCCGATGCCGAAAAGCGTGTCGCGATGCAATGGGCCACGCGTGCCAACGAGGGGTATCAGACGCTGCGCCACCCGCTCAAGCGCGCTGCCTATTTGTGCGAACTCAATGGTGTCGATCTTCAGGTCGAATCCAGTACGGTCATGCCGATGGAGTTCCTGATGCAGCAGATGGAATGGCGCGAGGCACTCGAAGACGTACGCGCAGCGCGCGATCTGGCTGCACTTGAACGCCTGGATGTCGAACTCCGGCAAGCCTGGAACGGCCAAGTCGATCGCATCGCCGCTCTGCTTGACGGTGGCGATTTCGAGGCTGCTGCACAGGTGGTGCGCGAACTGATGTTCCTCGATAAATTCCGCGCCGAGATCGCCGATTACTACGAAGTGCTGGACCAATAACGGCATTGCCGCTGCGCTTGCCGTTACACTCCGCCTGAACCAATAACAGGATAAACAGACACTCCCATGGCACTACTCCAGATTTCAGAACCCGGCATGTCGACCGCGCCGCACCAGCACCGGCTGGCCGTCGGCATTGACCTTGGTACCACCAACTCGCTGGTGGCAACTGTCCGCAACAGCATCCCTGAAGTGCTGACCGATGAAGATGGTCGTGCGCTGCTGCCATCGATCGTGCGCTATCTGCCGGATGGCCATGCCAACATCGGCTACGCGGCGCAAGCGATGCAGGTTGCCGATCCACGCAATACCGTCTCGTCGGTCAAGCGCTTGATGGGTCGTGGCCTGAAGGACATCGCCCACGCCGAGAACCTGCCTTACGATTTCGTTGATTCGCCCGGGATGGTGCAACTGAAAACCGTCGCCGGCGTCAAGAGTCCGGTCGAAGTCTCGGCACAGATACTCGCGACCTTGCGCCAGCGCGCTGAAGATGCACTCGGCGACGAGCTGGTCGGCGCCGTCATTACCGTACCCGCCTACTTCGACGATGCCCAGCGCCAGGCCACCAAAGATGCGGCAACACTCGCCGGGCTCAACGTACTGCGCTTGCTCAACGAGCCGACTGCAGCCGCGATTGCCTACGGTCTCGACAATGCCTCCGAAGGCATTTTTGCGGTCTATGACCTGGGTGGCGGTACCTTCGATATTTCGATCCTGAAGCTGACCAAGGGCGTCTTCGAAGTCCTGTCGACCGGCGGCGATTCTGCGCTCGGTGGCGACGACTTCGATCATCGCCTGCTGTGCTGGATCATCGAGCACGCCAAACTGGCACCGCTGTCGATCGAAGACACCAGTCTGCTGATGGTCAAGGCGCGCGAAGCCAAGGAATTGTTGTCGACCAAAGCCGAGACATCCATCGACGCCGCCCTCAAATCCGGCGAAGAAGTACACCTGACCTTGAGCGCCACCGAGTTCGTCAAGCTGACCCAGCACCTGGTTGCCAAGACGCTCACGCCAAGCCGTAAGGCTCTGCGCGATGCCAGCCTGACGGTCGATGATATCGATGGTGTGGTGTTGGTCGGCGGTGCCACGCGCATGCCGCAGGTACGCAAAAGTGTCGGCGACTTTTTCCAGTCGACACCGCTGGCCAATATCGATCCCGACAAAGTCGTCGCCCTTGGTGCTGCCATCCAGGCCAATCTGCTGGCCGGCAATCGCGCTTCCGGTGATGACTGGTTGCTGCTCGATGTGATCCCGCTGTCGCTTGGTATCGAAACCATGGGTGGCCTGGTCGAAAAAGTCATCCCGCGCAACTCGACCATCCCGTGCGCCCGCGCCCAGGAATTCACCACCTTCAAGGATGGCCAGACCGCGCTGGCCGTGCACATCGTGCAGGGCGAACGCGAGCTGGTCACTGATTGCCGTTCGCTGGCGCGCTTCGAATTGCGCGGTATCCCGCCGATGGCGGCCGGTGCCGCACGAATCCGCGTGACTTACCAGGTCGATGCCGATGGTTTGCTGTCGGTGTCCGCGCGCGAATTGCGCTCCGGCGTCGAGGCATCGATTGCCGTCAAGCCCTCCTACGGACTGGCTGACGAGCAGGTTGCCCGGATGCTGCAGGACTCGTTCCAGTCTGCCGAGGTCGACATGAAGCTGCGCGCATTGCGCGAAGAGCAGGTCGATGCCGAACGCATCGTGCTCGCTACCGAATCAGCGCTGGCGGCCGATGCCGGCTTGTTGTCCGACGCCGAACTGGCCGAAGTGCGCGAGCTGATCGTCGCGGTTCGCGCCGTCGCCGCCGGCGACGATCCGGATGTGATCAAGCGCAGTGTCGATGCGCTCGCCAAAGGCACCGATGAATTCGCCGCGCGCCGCATGGATCGCAGCGTCCGTGTGGCACTGTCCGGCAAGACGCTGGACCAGGTTTCCTGACCCACCCTGTTTATTTTTGAGGTAATTACCGTGGCACAAATCGTCATACTCCCGCATCCCGTCCTGTGTCCTGAAGGTGCCGTCATCGATGCGCCCAAAGGCAAATCGCTGTGCGACGTCCTGCTCGACAGCGACATCGACATCGAACACGCCTGCGAGAAATCCTGCGCCTGCACCACCTGCCATATCGTGATCCGTGAAGGCTTCCGTTCACTCGGCGAGCCGGGCGAAAAAGAAGAAGACTTGCTCGACATGGCATGGGGCCTCGAAGCGAATTCGCGCCTGTCGTGCCAGGCACTGGTCGGCGATGTAGACCTGGTCATCGAAATCCCGAAATACACGATCAACCAGGTTAGCGAAAATCATTGATTCACTGTCAAGGAGTACGCCATGAAATGGACTGACACGATCCGCATTGCCGAAGAGCTGTGTGACAAATATCCGGACATTGATCCGCTGACTGTGCGCTTCACGGACCTGCATCAATGGGTCTGCGGGCTGGACGGCTTCGACGATGAGCCGGGCCGGTCCGGCGAGAAAATCCTCGAGTCCATCCAGATGGCGTGGATAGCCGAAATCCAGTAGAGCGCTCGGGGTCTCGATCCGGCCCCGGTTGATCCACATCAAGGGAATGACAGCTTCGATTTGCTACTTTGGCGCATCGCTTATCGCCAACGGACAATCACCATGCTGCAGTCACCCTCCCGCCCGCTCCCCCGTTTTATCTTGAAGGGAAAGTCCCTGCTGCCTATTGTTCAGGGCGGTATGGGCGTGGGCATTTCAGCGCATCGGCTGGCCGGAACGGTGGCCAGTCTCGGCGCGATCGGTACCATTTCCAGTGTGGACTTGAGGCGTCGTCACACCGACCTGATGGCGCAAACCGGTAAGTCGCGCGACAAGGAATTGATCAACAGCGTCAACCTGATTGCGCTGGATCGCGAAATCATCGCGGCCCGCGCCATCGCCGGCGGCAAGGGCATGGTCGCTGTCAATACGATGCGTGCCGTGGCCGAGTACGCGGCCCAGGTGCGCCAGTCCTGCGAGAGCGGTGCTGATGCCATCGTCGTCGGTGCCGGCCTGCCACTGGACTTGCCCGAGCTGACTGCCGGCTATCCCGATGTGGCCCTCATTCCTATCCTGTCGGATACGCGCGGCATTGCCCTCGTCATCAAGAAATGGATGCGCAAGAACCGCCTGCCGGACGCAATCGTCATCGAAAGTCCGCGCTATGCCGGCGGTCATCTGGGGGCGATGAGTATCGAGGGCGTCGACGATCCGCACTTTGCGTTTCCGACCGTGCTCGAAGGGACGCTGGAATTATTCCGGCAGCTCGGCATCGAGCGCGAAAAAATCCCGCTGATTGTCGCCGGCGGTATTCACACCCATCAGCAGATCAGCGAGTTGCTGGCGCTGGGCGCAAGCGCAGCGCAGCTCGGCTCGCCGTTCGCCGTGACCGAGGAGGGTGATGCGCATAGCAACTTCAAGAAAGTCCTCGTCGAGGCAGGTCCTGACGATATCGTCACTTTCATGAGCGTGGCGGGTCTGCCGGCACGGGCGGTACGCACGCCGTGGCTGGTCAATTATCTGGACAAGGAATCGAAGCTGATGGCCAAGGCCGGCCCCAAGGCTTGCACGGTTGGCTTTGATTGCTTGCAGCAATGCGGGCTGCGCGATGGCAATGGCAAGGCGGGGCAGTTCTGCATCGACACGCAACTGGCGTTTGCGATGAACGGGGATGTGAAGCGCGGACTGTTTTTCCGTGGCTCGGAAAGTTTGCCGTTCGGGCGTGAGGTGCGTTCGGTACGGGATTTAATGGATTACCTGATGACCGGTGTGCGCCCCGAGCAGGTCCCGGCCATGAGCACATAGGCCCCTA
>AEPR01000152.1 GCA_000195205.2 Oxalobacteraceae bacterium IMCC9480
CTGCTCGATGAGCCGACCAACCATCTGGATTTCACGTCCATCCTGTGGCTGGAAGGTTTATTGCGCGATTACAAGGGCAGTGTTTTGTTCATTACCCATGACCGCAGCTTTCTGGATAACGTCGCTACCCGCATTATCGAACTTGATCGCGGCCGCTTGTTGTCCTTCCCGGGAAACTTCACGGCGTATCAGTTGCGCAAGGCTGAACAGCTCGAAATCGAAGAAGTCGAAAACGCCAAGTTCGACAAGTTCCTGGCGCAGGAAGAAATCTGGATCCGCAAGGGCGTGCAGGCGCGCCGCACGCGTGATGAAGGCCGTGTACGTCGCCTTGAAGCCCTGCGTATGACGCGCAGCGTTCGCCGGGACCAGCAGGGTCAGGTGCGACTCGATGTGTCCGCTGGCGAGCGGTCCGGCAAGATCGTCGCCGAACTCGACAGCGTCAACAAGAGCTACGGCAGCAAGGTCATCGTGCGCGACTTCAGTGCAACGCTGCTACGCGGTGACAAAGTTGGTTTGATCGGTTTGAACGGTGCTGGCAAGACGACCTTGCTGAAGATGATACTTGGCGAAGAGGAACCGGATTCCGGCGTTATCCGCCAGGGTACCAAATTGCAGGTTGCTTATTTTGACCAGATGCGTGCCCAGCTCAATGAAGATGACAGCCTCGCCGATACGATTGCTCCCGGTAGCGACTGGGTCGAGATCAATGGCCAGCGCAAGCATGTGATGACTTATCTGAATGATTTCCTGTTTGCGCCGGAACGCGCGCGTTCACCGGTCAAGTCCCTGTCCGGTGGCGAGCGCAACCGCTTGCTGCTGGCGCGCCTTTTTGCCAAGCCAGCCAATGTGCTGGTTCTCGATGAGCCGACTAACGATCTGGACATTGATACGCTGGAATTGCTCGAAGAACTGCTCGAGGAATACACCGGTACGGTCTTTCTGGTCAGCCATGACCGTACCTTCCTCGATAACGTCGTCACGCAAGTGATCGTGGCCGAAGGCGATGGCATGTGGCGCGAGTACATTGGCGGGTATAGCGACTGGGAGCGGGTGCGCCGGGTGCCGTTGACAGCGCCCGTGGTGAAGGCTGCCAAGGGAGATGTCAAGGCGGCTGCGGAGCCCGTTGCGGCCGTACCCAAGCAGAAAAAACTGAGCTACAAGGAGCAGCGTGAACTCGATGCCTTGCCGGTACTGATCGCCGGGATCGAAGCCGAGCAGAAGACTATCTCTGCCAAATTGGCGGACCCTGACGTCTACAAGCAAAAACCGGAAGAGCTGCAGCGTCTGAACCAGCGTTTCGCCAAACTGGATGGCGAGCTTCTGGAGGCGCTGGAGAAGTGGGAGCAGATCGAGACACGCGGCAAGAACTGACGCTGGTGTAGCGCTTCAGTTCAGTCGACGGATGGCCGCTCTCAGCGACGGGAGCTGGCCGCGTAGCACGTTGGCATCAGCCGCATCAGGCCTTGCCGCCAGATAGGCCTCGATATCGTCGAGGGCCGGGCTCGGGCAATCAAGGCGGGCATAGGCCAGACCGCGATCGCGCCGCTCGGCGACATCTCCCGGCAACAGGATCAGCAACCGTTGCTGCACATCCAGCAACGATTGCCAGCGATCATATTCAAAGAAAAGTGATTTCAGATTACGCAGCATCCGCGTCAGGATGTCACGTGCCGAAGCGGGTTCGAGATACGTTGCCAGTGGTTTGCCGGCTTGGCGAATCTGGTCGGCAAACGGCTCCAGTCGCTCTTCCAGCTCTTCCCGTGACAGGCTGCTGCCGTTGACCGGATCGAGGATGATTTCGCCGGCCTGGGTCGACAGCTTCATCAGAAAGTGACCCGGGAAAGAGATGCCCCGGACATCCAGTCCGATCTGCTGGGCAATCTCCATGTAGATCATCGCCAGTGAGATCGGAATGCCGCGTCGGGTCCGGGCGACCCGATGCAAATAGCTGTTATCCGGATCGTAATAGTTATTGATGTTTCCGCCAAAACCTAACTCGGCATAAAAATACTGGTTCAGCAAACGCAGTTTGGGTACATGCGCGGTGTCCGGTGGTATCCGTTGAAGCAACTTCGCTGCCATCCGGTCGACTTCGACCTGCGCGCCTGCGATGTCGAATTGCGGATCGGTATCCTGTGCCAGCGTCAGCGCCGCCTCGAACAGGGGGATGCTGTCATCCTGTTGCACCAGCGAGGCAAAATAGTCCAGTGGCGTAATCATGCTGCGGAACGCTTGAAGTCGGCGGGCCTGAAGCCCATGGCAATGAGCGCGCCAAAGTAAGTGATTGCACACACCACCAGCACTAACATCAGCATGCTGATGCGTTGCAATGGGTGTGCTTGCATCGCAATCCAGTCAAACTTTCCAGCGACCCACAGTGCAGCGCCACCCATCAGAAACAGGGCACCGGTCAGCTTGACCAGGAAAATGCCCCATCCGCTCCTGGCAACGTAAATCCCGCGACGACGCAGGCCGAGGTACAGGAAGATTGCGTTAATGCAGGCACCCAGTCCGATCGACAGAGCCAGGCCTGCCAGCGCCAGACGGGGGACAAAGACCAGGTTCATCAACTGCGTGGCGATCAGAACCCCGATGGCAATTTTGACCGGGGTACGGATGTCCTGTTTCGCATAGAATCCCGGAGCCAGGATCTTGACGACGATCAAGCCGATCAAGCCGACGCCATAGGCAATCAGTGCCTGCCCGGTCATCGATACGGCCCGCGCGTCGAATTTTCCATAATGAAATAACGTTGCTGTCAGCGGTTCGGACAAGGTGGCCAGTCCAACGGCCGCGGGCAGTGCCAGCAGGAACGTCAGCCGCATGCCCCAGTCCAGTAACGCCGAATATTCGGCCGCGTCACCGTTGGCGTGTGCTTTCGACAGACTTGGCAACAGGACGGTGCCCAGGGCCACGCCGAGCAGGGCGGTTGGAAACTCCATCAGCCGGTCGGCAAACGATAGCCAGGACACACTTCCCAACTCCAGATGGGAAGCAATGTTAGTGTTGATTACCAGGCTGATTTGCGCAACCGATACCGCAAAAGTAGCAGGCGCCATTTGTTTCAGTACGCGTCGTACTCCGGGATCGGCCAATGCAAAACGCGGATTAAGTCTGATACGCGGCAGCATCCCGATCCGCAGTAATGCCGGTATCTGAATCGCCAGTTGCAGCAATCCGCCGAAAAACACAGCGAAGGCCAGTGCATAGACCGGGTTTGCCAGGAACGGTGCTACCAGCAGTGATGCAAAGATGAATGACAGATTCAGCAATACCGGGGTGAAGGCAGGAATACGAAATTCACTCCAGGTGTTGAGAATGCCGCCGGCCAGTGCCACCAGCGACATGAAGCCGATGTACGGAAACATGATGCGTGTCATCACTACCGTAGTGTTGAAGACTTCCTGATTGGCGGTCAAACCGCTCGCCATCAGGTACACGATCACCGGTGCGCCTACGATGCCGGCTACGCAGGTCAGTAGAAGGGCTCCAGTCAGGAGGGTGGCAACATGATCTACCAGTAATTTGCTGGCGGCTTCACCGCGTTGGTTGCGGTACTCCGCAAGGATGGGCACGAACGCCTGGGCAAAAGCACCTTCGGCAAACAGGCGGCGTAGCAGGTTGGGGATGCGAAAGGCGACAAAGAAGGCATCGGTATAGCCGGATGCGCCGAAAGCCCTGGTAATGAGGACGTCGCGTATCAGGCCGGTGATGCGGGATATCATGGTCATGCCGAAGATCGTGGCGAGCGTTTTATGCAGGTTCATGGGGCCGGATTATAGCTGCTCGGCACCGCCTTTCATCGCCCGCCCGGCGCCCGTGTTTGCGAGCTGCCCGGATTTGTTCCTTTAGTTAGTTTGCCCTTTCGGATAAAAGCCGATATACTCTGGGGCTTCACAGAATTCTGTCTAACTCCTGCGTCATTGATGGCGCACCCTGACCTCGATTTAGGAAATATCATTCATGGCAAATACCGCACAAGCACGCAAGCGTGCACGTCAAGCAGTCAAGCAAAACGCCCACAATTCGAGCCAGCGTTCAACTCTGCGTACCGCAATCAAAGCTATCCGCAAGGCAATTGAAGGTGGCGACAAAGCGGTAGCAACCCAGGTATTCCAATCGTCGATTTCGGTCATCGATCGTATTGCTGACAAGAAGATCATTCATAAGAACAAGGCAGCACGTCACAAAAGCCGTATGGCAGCAGCATTGAAGGCCCTCGCCTGATACGCACTGCCCAGTAAGCGCCGTACGCTTACATCAACAAAAACCCCGTCAGAGCAAACTCTGCCGGGGTTTTTTTATGCTTCGCTCACCCTTACTTTGGGTTTGATATTCCGTCGATGACCATGCCTGCCTTGATGTTTTTTTGCTTGAACCATCCGGCATTCATTTCTAATGCGTAACGTATCGGCTTGACCGCACAATGTGATTCGGTTGTTTGCGGCTTCATGTCTTCGATATTGACGATCTTGCCGTCGTCGTCGATGAAAGCGACGGACAGTGGCAACAGCGTGTTTTTCATCCACATGCAGACTCCTGCCGGCGCGCCAAACAAAAATATCATCCCTTCGTTCGGCCCCATTTTTTCTCGAAACATCAGTCCTTGCGCACGTTCAGCTTCGGTGGCGGCCACTTCTGCTTTAATCAGATGAATGCCTGCAGACAGCGACGCCACTTTGAACTTGACAGCTTGTTGGGCTCCTGCGTGAGCCGTTATCAGGAGAGCGCCGGAAAACACCAGTGTGCGGAGGGAAAAGGAGGGATAAGTCATTGTTGTATTCAGTATTCGCCAAAGAAGTTGAGCCGCAGTTAAAAGCGTTCGGCCATAAAAAAAGGCAGGATAACCTGCCTTCTCATCACAGCTTACCAGCAAATTACTTAGCGGCTGGTGCAGCTGCTGGAGCGGCTTCTTTCATTTCTTTTTTAGCTTTTTTAGCTTTCTTTTCTTTTTTTGCTTTTGGTGCTGCTGCGTCAGCAGCTGGTGCGGCGGCAGCAGCTGCTGGCGTTGCAGGAGCAGCTGGTGCAGCAGTGTGGCTGGCAGCGAAAGCGGAAACAGCGAACAGACCAGCAACCAATGCAGCGATCAGGTTTTTCATTTTGTAATCCTTCAAATTGGTACGATTGATAAGCGGTGATTCACATGAATCACGGGGAATAACGGCGTTCTCGCGAGTCCGTTGACAGAGTTCTCAAAAAAATCGGAAGATTCGTGAAATTATCCCTCTACGTTGGCTGTATCGCAATCTAACGGTGACAGGCAGAAGGGGCCGGCGAGCGTCGATCCGAACGTGGTCGCGAAGGCTTGATCGGCGCGCTATCATGCAAGTCGAATTTTCTCTCTCCTGCCATCTACCGTGGAATATGCGATGCCCTTGAAACTGATGTTTTTCCTTGCTTGCGTGTTTGTGTTGCCGTTGGCGCAAGCGGTGCCGCGTATCCCTGCTTCTGATGATGTGGTGCTGGAGCGTTTGCCATTTCGTCCAAACGATCCCATTGCGCGCGAAATGTCCGATTTGAGGCAAGCGCTCCGGCGTGATCCGCGCGACCAGGTCGTCGCGCTTAAACTCGCACAGCGGTATTACGGATTGGTGGCAGAGGAGGGTGATCCCCGTTATATCGGGTACGCACAGGCGGCACTGGGCCCTTGGTGGGCCATGGCCGAACCACCGGTCGACATCCAGGTCATGCGTGCTAGCCTGATGCAGTTCAATCATGACTTTAGCGGTGCAATCACGGACCTCGACAGTGTGATTGCCCGCTATCCGGCGCACGCTCAGGCTCGTGCGTTGCGCGCGACCATACATATGGTGCAAGCGCGCTATGCGTTGGCGCGAACCGACTGCCAGGCGTTGTTTGGATTGACGGATGAGGTGATTGCAACCGGTTGCCTCGCGATGGTCGACGGCCTCACCGGCAAAGCGCAACCCGCTTACGATACCTTGCTTGCGACCCTTGCTCGACATCCCGAGGCACGTCCGGATGAGCGCTTGTGGGTGTTGCTGCGGCTGGCCGAAATCTCACAACGCATCGGGAAGGTGGAGATCGCCGAGCAGCACTTCAGGCAAGCGCTTGCCCTTGATATTCCGGATACTTTCATGCTGGCTGCCTACGCCGACTTACTGATGGACCAGAAACGGGCTGCCGAAGTGGTGGCGCTTCTCAAAGACAGGACGCGTTCCGATGTGTTGTTGCTCAGGCTGGTATTTGCCGAGCGCATTCTCAAGTTGCCGGATGCCGCTGCTCTGCAGGCCACATTGGCGGCACGCTATGCAGCAGCGCAGTTACGAGGCGACACCGTGCATCAACAGGAAGAAGCACGTTTTGTATTGGCCATCGATGGCGATGCGAACAAGGCGCTGGACCTGGCATTGAAAAACTGGGCCGTACAGCGTGAGCCACGCGATGCCCGTATTGTTCTGGAAGCGGCATTGGCGGCAAAAAAACCTGCTGCCGCGCAACCGGTTCTGACATGGCTTACCGAGAGCCGGATTGAAGATCGCACCCTGCTAGCGCTCGCCAGTCAGTTCACCGGAGTTGCGCAATGAAGCGCCTTTTCCTGCTGCTCACACTATGTTTGACGTCCCTCGCAGCCCAGGCGCACAAGCCCAGCGACAGTTATCTGAATTTTATTGTCGAGGGCAATACCATCGACGGGCAATGGGACATTGCGCTTCGGGATCTCGATTTTGCGCTCGGCCTCGATTCGAACGGCGATGCCGCTATCACCTGGGGGGAGGTCCAGGCCAAGCAGCGCGAGATCGATGCGTATGCAATGGCCCGGTTGAACTTGCAGTCGGATGGCAAATCCTGCCCCGCTACCGTCACCAGCCACCTGGTTGACGATCATACCGACGGGGCCTACGCGGTGTTGCGTTTTAAGGCGGAATGCGTGCAACCGATTGCGCTTTTGCAGGCTCGCTATGGACTGTTTTTTGATATTGATCCGCAGCACAAGGGTTTGCTGCAATTGCAATATCAGGGAGTGGCTACCACAGCAATTTTTAGTCCGGAGAAAGCAA
>AEPR01000151.1 GCA_000195205.2 Oxalobacteraceae bacterium IMCC9480
CGCCAGCCGCAACACCTCCGCCACCAGCACGACATCATGAGAAATCATCCGCGCCAGCGCCGCGCCCGAGAAACTGTCCGATCGCAGGCTTTGCAGCAACTGTGGAAGGACACCAGGCAAGCGACGCACGAGGCTGCTGCCGGAATGTGCTGAGGTGACCAGACGACCCAATTCTGCGAGAACCGCCTCTTCGGCAGGTGTGACAAAGATCGCGCTGTCGTCGCGGGTATCGAACAGCCAATGAGTGAAATCCGCAGAGACCTCGTTGCGCTGCATCCATGAAATTCGGTATGCATCGGCATGTCGAACCGGGACGTCAACAATCGACACGTCACCAGGAGCGGCAGTCCCGCCAGTCACGGGGATTGGCAACTTCCGGGCACTCAACAAACTGCGTAACCATGCCAGCATAGAAACCTTTCTATTGACGCAACCAGAGCAACAAGGCGTCCGGAGCGGAGGGAAAACTCCCGCTGATGATACCTGCATGTCTGGTCAGGACGCGCGTCCCGGGCGGCTATTCGTGGATCGCAACATGCGAGCGCATCATCTCTCCAACGGCATTGCAACAAGTTACTATTGACCCCGACCAATGGTTTTGAGCAAGATGCTGATGGTTGCCTGATAACATAATGACATTGCTGCTTGAACTGCCTCTTTTGCCTGATCGGAAATTACCCGAATGACGAACAAGCTGGTCACTGAAAATATCCAATTGCGTGACAGGCTTGTGTTGCTGCTGGAGCAAGCCCAGCGCAACCAGAAAATCATGCGTCGCCACCAGGCCTTCGATCTGAAGTTCATCGCGGCCAACAGCTTGCGCGAACTGATCGAAAGCATCTTCGACACGCTCTCCGAATCTTCCCAGCTCGATGTGGTGACCTTGTGTCTGGTCGACACCGAATACGATATCCGCCGCATCATGGTCGATCTGGCGCTTGATCAGGCTGAATTTCCCAACTTGCTGTTCATCGACCGCGAAGCCGAACTCGGCCTGACGCTGGCGCAAATGACGCATCCGGTATTAGGACACTTCAGTTCAGCGCGCCACGGCGTCATCTTCCCGAAGCAAGTCCTGACACCGGCCAGTGTCGCGGTGGTCCCTCTGCTGCGTCAGGGGCGCCTGATCGGCTGCCTTAGCCTTGGCAGCCTGCACGAAGGTCGCTTTGCCAGCGGCATGGCGAGTGATTTCATCGAACACCTTGGATGCATCATCGCGATCTGCCTTGAAAACGTCATCAACAATGAACGGCTCAAGCGCATTGGCCTGACCGACTCCCTGACCGGCGTGAATAACCGCCGCTATCTGGAGCGCCGGCTACAGGAAGAAATCGGCCGCACCCGGCGTCAGGAATTTCCATTGTCATGCATGTATATCGACATCGACCACTTCAAGAAAATCAACGACAGTGCGGGCCACCAGGGCGGCGACGAGGTGCTGCAGCAGGTGGCACTGCGCATCAAGGCGGAATTGCGACTGAGTGACGCGCTGGGACGGTTTGGCGGCGAAGAATTTGTGGTCTTGCTGATCGATGCGGGCTTGTCGCATGCGCTCGTGGTGGCGGAGCGTATCCGCGCCAGCATAGCGAATCAGCCCATCGTGCTATCCGACGGGGCCGCACTGACCGCGACCGTCTCGATAGGCGTGACTGAATTGAGTGCCGCCGATCGGGTTCATCCGGTTGAAAAAACGGCGCTGCAGTTAGTCGCGAGAGCGGACGAAGCACTGTATCGCGCCAAGCAGAGCGGCCGCAACCGCGTGATCGGGACGGCCTAGCGGACGTGGTCAGGCGGAATTTTTCTTGCGTTGCAGGCGATCGAACTTGAGCAGCAATTCATCCTTGCTCTCGCGCCATGCCGGATCGAACGGAATACAGCTGACCGGACACACTTGCTGGCATTGCGGTTCGTTGAAGTGACCGACGCATTCGGTACATTTACCGGGATCGATCTGGTAGATTTCCGGGCCCAGGAAAATCGCGTCGTTCGGGCACTCCGGTTCGCACACGTCGCAGTTGATGCATTCGTCGGTGATCAGGAGTGCCATGGTTTTGCGTTACCCCTGACCGGCTGCGATTTTTTCCTTGAGCCATTTTTCGACCGAAGGAAAGACAAACTTCGAGACATCTCCGCCCAGCAAGGCGATTTCGCGCACGATGGTGCCGGAGATGAATTGATACTGGTCGGAGGGCGTCAGGAACAGGGTCTCGACTTCCGGCAGCAAATAGCGGTTCATGCCGGCCATCTGGAATTCGTACTCGAAGTCCGATACCGCCCGCAAGCCACGCACAATGACGCGGGCATCATGCCGGCGTACAAAATCCTTGAGCAGGCCGGAAAAGCTTTCGACCACCACGTTCGGATAATGTCCGAGCACTTCATTGGCGATCGTCAGTCGTTCTTCGAGATCGAAGAATGGCTTCTTGTTCTTGCTGTCGGCAACGCCGACGATGAGCTTGCCGAACAGGCCCGACGCCCTCCGCACCAGGTCTTCATGCCCCCGCGTGAGTGGATCGAACGTACCCGGATAGATTGCTGTGACCATCGTTGCTCCCTGGAGTGTCACTAGTTTGGAAACCGCATTATGCCTCAATTACGTGCGTATTCTGGCGTTGCAACAAATGGAAGAACACCATTCCTGCCTGATCGGCGCGCACGACTTCCCAGCCCTGCAGCCATTCGGGCAATGCTGCACCATCAATCGACTTTTCCGATTCGACATAAATGAAGCCGCGTTCGTCCAGCAATGCGGCGCACAGCGGTAGCATGGCCGGCAACCAGTCCGCGTGGAATGGCGGATCCAGAAAAATCAGGTTGAAGCGATCGGCCGGACCGGTCAGGCGTCGCTGCAGGCCTTGCACCACGGCGCGCGCATCGCCGCGCAGGATGCTGACCTGGCTGGCGTTCAATTTGTCGCGTGTGGCCTCGAGCTGGCGCACCACGGCCGGGCTTTCTTCCACCAGCGTCACCCGTGCAGCGCCACGACTGGCGGCTTCCAGCCCGAGTGCGCCGGTGCCGGCGAACAGGTCGAGGCAACTGATACCGGACCAGTGTCCATCGATCAGGTGCGTTATCCAGTTGAACACTGTTTCGCGCACCCGGTCCGGCGTTGGCCGCAATCCGGCCGACTCCACCACCGGCAGCGGAGTGCGCTTCCAGTCGCCACCGATAATACGGACCTGATGGGCCAGAGCCGGACGCGGTTTGGGAGCAGGTTTCTTGCTGGGCTGTTTGGACATGGTCATGGATAGAAGGTAAATAATCATCCCGCCGGCCAGATTCGGGCACGACGGACGCGAAGCGCTCCGGAGTATAGCCAGTTTAAGCACGCAAAATCATCGATGCGGCCGCCACCGCACGGAATTGGCACCGCTTTGCTCTGCTAGAATGCCAGCAGCTCCAGATTTCCGTGCGCAGCCGTCCTGCGAAGCCTCCAACTACATGCCGATGTTCAGCTTCTTCAAAAAAAAACCAAAGACCGAACCCGAGCTCGCACCCGTCACGGTAGCGCTGCCCGATGCTGCGCTTGCGGCAGCGATACCCTTCACGGAAGTCGTCGCTCCGCCCCCGCCGGAAGAAACGCCGGCACCACCAATTGAGGTCAAACGCTCCTGGCTGGCCCGCCTGAAATCAGGCTTGTCGAAAACATCGGCCAACCTGACCACGCTGTTTGTCGGTGCGCGTATCGACGACGACCTGTACGAAGAACTCGAAGCAGCCCTGCTGATGGCCGATGCAGGCGTCGACGCGACGCACTTTCTGTTGTCCGAACTCAAGCGCCGCGTCAAGGACGAGAAACTGACCGAGGCTG
>AEPR01000150.1 GCA_000195205.2 Oxalobacteraceae bacterium IMCC9480
CTTCCTTCGACAGGCTCAGGACGAACGGTGAGTGGGTGGTGGCAATAGACGAGGCAGGATTACGGCGGTTGCGGTATATGAAACGTCAAGCCAGTTCATACCTCGCCAAACTAGCCGGCATCTTCACCGCCAGCTCTTCCGGAGAACTGACCGTAACCCCAAGATCCCGCAACAACCCATCCTTGATGCCATAAATCCAGCTATGAATAGTCAGGTCCTGACCGCGCTCCCACGCATCCTGCACCAGCGTGGTCTGGCACACGTTGCCGACCTGCTCGATTACATTGAGTTCGCACAAACGATCAAGCTGCTCGCCCTTCGGGATCACGTCACCGAAATAGCGACCGTGTTTCTGGTGCACGTCCTGCACGTGGCGCAGCCAATTGTCGGCCAGGCCGACGCGACGGCCGGTCATGGCCGCATGCACGCCCGAACAGCCGTAATGACCCGAGACAATCACATGCTTGACCTTCAGCACATCAATGGCGAACTGCAGCACCGACAGGCAATTCAGGTCGGAATGGCAGACCACATTGGCGACATTGCGATGGACGAATAATTCACCCGGCAGCAGGTCGACGATTTCATTGGCCGGCACACGGCTGTCGGAACAGCCTATCCACAAATACTGGGGCGATTGCTGCGCCGCCAGCTTGCGGAAAAAATCCGCATCCTGCTCGATCATCGACTCAGCCCAACGACGATTTTTCTGGAACAGGTGTGCCAGTGTGTCGCTACTTTTGATGGGATTTGTCATGGAAATACTTTCTGGAAAGTTCGGTGCGCGCGTGATTCTACCTTCTTGGAGGTACAGGCATGGCATCAACGTCAAAGGGACGACTGAAGCGCTGCATGAAGCGCTGGTCAATCCGGTTTTTCCACTGCCAGACCCAGCCGCCCTGCCACGAAAAACCGTACCACGATGCCACCGCATGCCGGCCCCCGGTGGACATCAGCGACAGATATTGACGCTGGGCGCGATACGGCAACAGCGGCTCTCCGCGCGCATGGCGCAGCAGGTTTTCGGCCAGCACCGGGCCCTGCCGCACGGCGAACACGCCGGCTTTCGGACGCCGCTGCGTCACATCGGTAGCCATGTCGCCGGCGGCAAAAACCTGCGGATGGCTGACCGATTGCAAATGCTGGTTGATGCTGATGAAGCCGTCATCGACGCAGGCCAGACCGGCCGCCGCGGGCCATTCCTGTGCGGCCGAACCGGTCGCCCATAGCACTTGGTCGCAAGCCGCGATGCTGCCGTCGGCAAACACCAGCTGGCCGGCGTCGACGCGTGCGATCGGGCTGCCGGTGCGTATTGCCACACCGGCGGCAACCAGCCGGGCCGTCATCATCCGCGCCACGCGACGCGGATAGCCGGGCAGCAAATCGCCGCGACTGACCAGCGACCACTTGACCCTATCCTTGTGGGCGCGCAAGCGATACGCCATCGCCAGCACCAGCTCGACGCCACCGGCACCACCGCCCACCATCACCATATGCACCGGCCGGACCAGCTGATCGATCCGGCTTTGCAGCTCGTTCCATTGCTGCAGAAAACGATCGATCGGCTTGACTGCCAGTCCGACACCGGCGGCACCGGGAATACCCTCGACCGGCGGCGTCGAACCGATATCGAGCGAGACCAGATCGAACTCCACGCTACCCTCGTCGGTATAAGCGCGGTTGCCGGTCAGGTCGAGCCGGCTGACCGTGGCCTGCACCAGTCGCACGCCGGCGGCCGCAGCCAGTGCGCGCAGGTCGACATGACATTCCATCGTGCGATAGTGGCCGGCGACCAGTCCGGGCAACATGCCGGAATACGGCGTATCGAGTTCGCGGCTCAGCAGGGTCACATCCAGGCGCGCCCGGACCTCGGCGGATTGCCTGCACAAGGCCTCCAGCACGAACAGATGCGCATGGCCGCCACCGATCAACAGCAGGCGTTTGGGGGTTGAGGTCAAGGAAAGACTCGCTAAAAATTTGAGGTCGCACGATACCACGCCATTCGTGTCGTCAAGCCAAACCGCCGCAACCCGCAGCCCGCCGGAATACTCACCAAAAGCCCTGAAAATCAATGTTCAGGAAGCAGATTATCTTGAAGGAAAGTCATTCTTTTCTGTGTTTTGATGGGCCTTCCGGGTGCCTACACTCGGTTTTATTCCGGTATGCGACCGCGCATTCCACGTCCCATCACTCACGAGGCGAACCATCATGAATGCAATGACCGAGCTGAAACACCTGCGTCTTCCGCTAACCGCGAATGGCATTCCGGTAAATCCTTTTCACCAGATCGAGCTGGAGTACGACCAGGAAAACAAGGTGCTGTGGACCTTCATGCAAGCGGCCGGCGTACCGTGTTTCAACATCGGCCTGCTCAATGAAATCCGCAGCAGTAGCAGCCTGCTCACGGCCAACCACGGTCAGGTCGAAATCGACGATGTGCTGTACCCGGTCGAGTTCCATGTCGGTGCTTCGCGCACGCCGGACATCTTCAGTTATGGCGGCGACCTCGCGCTGTTCATGCAGCTGATCGGCACACAGGATCGCGCCGGCCTGCTGCATTACGCGCGCCTGTGCATCGACGCGCTGCAAGACCGCCTGACCAGTTTCGATACCAACATCACGACCATCACGCTGCTGCAAGGCGAGGCGCTGGGCGGCGGTTTTGAAAGTGCACTGGCGAGCCACGTACTGATCGCCGAAGAACAGGCGCGCATGGGTTTTCCCGAAATCCTGTTCAACCTGTTTCCGGGCATGGGTGCCTACAGCCTGCTGACCCGCCGGGTCGGCGCGCGCCTGGCCGAAGAGATCATCCTGAGCGGAAAAATTTACACGGCACAGGAAATGCTCGCGCTGGGACTGGTCGACCTGGTGGTCCCGACCGGCCGGGGTGAAGCCGCTGTCACCGAGTACGTCCGCCGTAACAGCCGTCGCCGCAATGGCCAGCGCGCCCTGTTCGAATGCCGTCGGCACACCACGCCGGTGTCGTATGACGAACTGGTCGGCATTACCGAAGTCTGGGTCGATGCCGCACTGCGCCTCGAAGACAAGGATCTGAAAATGATGGGGCGACTGGTGCGTTCGCAGCTGCGTCAGCAGGAAGCCACGCGGCAGGAAACCGCCCTCGCCTGAACCGGCCCGTCAGGCGCGGGAATGACTGCGCGTGCGGCGGTAGCGGGTGAGCGCGTCGAGCAGCTGCTCAACCGCCTGCTGTAGCTGCGCGTGCCGTGTGCGACTCTCGCGGCGCAGATCGGCATCGCTGCATTCTTCGAGCTGCGTGCAGGTAGTGCACAGCGCCTGCGCACCGATACTCATGGCCGAGCCCTTCAGCGCATGCAGCAAGTCGCGCAATGCGCCGACCTGCCGGTTGCCAATCGCCACAGCGATCTGCGCCATCAGCACCTGCGTGTCGGCAATGAAACCGGCCACCAGTCCATCGACAAACAGCGCGTCACGGCCGATCGCCTCGAGCCCGGCCAGCGCTGTCGTATCCAGCACGCCATCAAGGCTGAGCGCCGGCTGCGGCACCACTCTCGCACGCGGCGGCGGCGCGCCGGGGCGGACAATCAAGCGGTCCAGCGCATCGAGCAAGTCGTCGATACGGACCGGCTTCGGTAAAAACTGGTCGATGCCGGCCAGGCGGCATTCTTCGCGGGTCTCGGCACTGACATCGGCCGACAGCATGATCAACGGCAGATACCGGCCTGGCGACGTCGTGAAGCGGATCACCCGGGTCGCTTCCAGACCGTTCATGTGCGGCATGTTCATGTCGAGGATGACCGCGTCGAAGCGGTGTGCTTCGAGCAAGTCGAGCACTTGTTCGCCGTCCTCGGCCAGCGTGCACTGGTGGCCGGCGCGTTCCAGCATCATGCGCAGCACGGTGCGGTTGGTGGCATTGTCATCGGCGACCAGCAGCGCATAGGCGGTGGCTGATGGCGGCCGCCGGGGCGGCGCCACGATCCCGACTGTCGCGGCCTCTGCGTGTGGCCGCAGCGCCAGTTCGAACCAGAACGTGCTGCCGGCACCGACGCTACTGCGCAAGCCCAGTTGGCCGCCCATCAGTTCGACCAGCTGGCGTGAAATCGTCGTGCCCAGCCCGGTGCCGCCGTAGCGTCGCGTGGTCGATGCATCGGCCTGCGTGAAACTGTCGAAGATCCTGGCTTGCGCCGCGGGGGCGATGCCGATGCCGGTGTCTTCGATGTCAAAGCGCACACGCACGCGCTCGCCGGCATCCGCCAGCAGCGCAATGCGCAACACGACGTGGCCCTGCTCGGTGAACTTGATCGCATTCGACATCAGGTTGACCAGCACCTGGCGCAAATGATGCGGGTCCCCGCACAAGCCGTGCGGCAGTGCCGGGTCGATGTCGAGGCGCAGTTGCAAACCGCGCGCAGCGGCCTGATAGCGAAACAGATCGATGATGCCGCCGGCCAGCCGGTGCGGATCAAAAGCGGTGTCTTCGATGACCAGCTTGCCGGCCTCGATCTTCGAGAAATCCAGCACATCCTCGACCAGCGCCAGCATCAGCTGCGCGGCCGTATCGAGGCTGCCCAGCATGGCCTCCTGCTCGCGATCGAGCCGGGTTCCGTGCAGCAGATCGGTCATGCCGATGATCGCGTTGAGCGGCGTGCGCATTTCATGGCTGACCGACGAAATGAAACTGCGCTTGGCCTGGTTGGCCGCTTCTTCACGCTGCAGCGCACCGGTCAGGCGCGTCACCAGCGTACTGAAATACAGCCCGAGCAAGGCCAGTCCGCACCACAACCCGAGCCCGGCGGCGCGATGCTGCTGCCAGAAATCGACCTGCCACAGCACCACCGACAAGCCCGCCAGCGAGGCCAGCAAAGTCCCGTACAGATACGGTTTGCCAAAGCGAAAACCGTTACCGAACGTGATCCACAAATAGAAAAGATAAATCGGCATGCCCAGCTCGCCGGCGAACAACATGCCGCAAGTGATGCCGCCCGCATCGTTGAGGATGGCAATCACGCGGCGGGTCCGCACCGGTTGCGGTCGTCGCCGGATGTCGATCAGGATCAGCGCGCTCAGGCACAGGAAAAATCCGATCAGCGCCAGCATCACGTTCGAAGCATGCGCCAGTGCGCTCTGCCACACCACCAGCAGGCAAATGAGCGACGCCATCGCCATGCGCACCAGCGCCTGTTCGTGTTCGCTGTTGCGGTGACGCGCAAACAGCCGCAGTGCGGCCGCGATGGTGGCGAGGCGCATCAGCATGAACGACTAGGCAGGCGACGAATCGGCCAGGCTGCGGTAAATCACCGCCGCCTCGTCGGCCTGACGGAGCAAGACATCAACCAGTACAGGATCGAAGTGCCGCCCTTTTTGCGCCACCAGAAAATCAAGTGCAACACCCCAGTCCCAGGCCGCCCTGCCCGGTCGCGCCGACGTCAGCGCATCGAACACATCGGCCAGCGTGGCGATGCGCGCCTCGAGCGGAATCGCGCTGCCGGCCAGACCGAACGGATAACCGCTGCCATCGAATTTTTCATGGTGGTGCAGCGCGATACTGGCGGCGATCTGCAAAAAACGCGACGGGCTGCCTTTGAGGATGTCATGACCGCTACGGGGATGCGTGTGCAGGATCGCGGTATCGGCCGTGTCGCGTTCATCGTGCTGTTGCAGGACCGCATCCGGCAGGCAAAGCTTGCCGATGTCATGCATCGGTGCGGCCAGCTCGATGGCTTCGACCTCATCGTCCGGCAGGCCGAGTCCGCGCGCAATCAGGCCCGCGTACCGGGCCATGCGCTTGAGGTGCGCGCCGGTGACGGCATCGCGCAGATCAGCGGCGCGGGCCAGCCGCACCAGCGTTTCGATCTCGCTCAGGCGCAGTTCGCGCGTGACCTCCGCCACGCGCTGTTCGAGCGCGCGCGCGTGATTGCTGTTGATCAGGTATTGCTGGCGCAAGTTGAGCAAGTTCTGGCAACGCGCACGGCATTCGATCGGATCCACCGGGCGGATCAGGAAGTCGGTCGCACCGGCCTCGAAAGCACGGTGACGCACTTCGCGATCGCTGACAACAGTGGTCATCACGATCGGCAATTGTTCATAGGTATAGAGCGCGCGCAGCTGGCGGATGGTCTCGACGCCATCGAGTACCGGCATCTTGAAGTCGGTCAGTACCAGGTCGACCGGATGCTGTCGCACGTAATCGATGGCAGCGACCGGATCGGCAAACATCGCGATATGAATACCCCGGTCTATTCCCTTGATCACCTCGGCCAGGATCAATCGACCGGTACTCTGGTCATCGAGTACCACGACGGTAGGCGTGACGGCAGGAGAATGTGGCGGTGCTGCAGAAGAGTGGGCTTCAGACATGGTGGCTTGCGGCAGATTTCATGGGCTCAAAGTATGCCGTAGTTTAAGTAGCAATGTGAAATTATCACCGGCAATAATTAACAAAATCCTCCGCCCGACGCGCGCCGCCAAAGCCACCTCCTATCGCCCGGATCACTGACGCTCTTCGAGCACGTCATCGGGAATTTCACCCAGCATCAAGCGCTTGAGCCCGGCATCCACCGGCTTGTCGCCGAGCCAGATTCGCAATACCGCATTAAAAAAAGCCAGGTCCGGCAAGGGTTCGCCAAATTGCTGCCCGTTACGCAGGAAGCTCGTACCGATGCCCGGAACCCAGTCGGCGATGAGGACATCCCCGCTCTTCAGGTCGGCACCGGCACCCAGCTGTTCGCTGAGCCGGACCAGTTGCGGGGCCAGCCGGTTTTTTTCGCTGCGCTCGTTATTGCGCTGGATGGCCCCCAGAAAACTCTGCCGGAATTCCTCGCTGCCGATATCGCGCAGCAGCACAATACGCACGCGCCGCGCGCCACCGACGGCCAGCACTTCCGGCAAGCTGGCACAGCGGTTGGTGAGATACAAGCCGGCCGCATACACCTTGAAGACCGCCTTGAAACGGATGCCGGCACCATTGAGCCTGAGCTCCTGGCCGGCCACCGTGGCGCGGTCGTCGAAGCGGATGCCATCGACGTTGCGTGCCAGGGTAGGCGCCGGTGCCAATGCCAGGCAGGCGCCCAGCAGCAGGATAAGTCGGCGTAATGTCATGTCGCGATCTCCGGAACAGGGTGTGCGTCTGGCAAAAAAAACCGCCGGCTCCCGGATCGGGGACGGCGGCTATCGGAACGCAAGCTGATTACTCGAAGAAGCCCTTGACCTTTTCGGTCCAGGACTTCGATTGCGGACTGTGCTTGGCACCGCTTTCGTTGGTCAGCTCCTCGAATTCGCGCAGCAGTTCGCGCTGGCGTTCGGTCAGCTTGACCGGGGTCTCGATGACGACATGGCAGAACAGATCACCGGCATAGCCGGAGCGCACGCCCTTGACACCCTTGCTACGCAGGCGGAAGGTCTTGCCGGTCTGCGTTCCTTCGGGCAGCGTGAACGAAGCCTTGCCACTGAGCGTGGGGACTTCGATCTCGCCACCGAGCGCGGCCTTGGCAAACGAAATCGGAATCTCGCAATGCAGGTCGTCGCCTTCGCGCTGGAACACCGGATGCTGCTTGATATGGATCTCAACATACAGATCACCTGAAGGACCACCGTTCATGCCCGGCTCGCCGTTGCCCGATGAGCGGATCCGCATGCCATCGTCGATACCGGCCGGGATTTTGACTTCCAGTGTCTTGTTGCGCTTGATCCGTCCCGCACCGGCGCAGGTGGCGCACGGCTCGGGAATCACCTTGCCGGTGCCGTGGCACTTCGGACAGGTTTGCTGGATGCTGAAAAATCCCTGCTGCATGCGCACCTGGCCGTGACCGGCACAGGTCGGGCAGGTAGTCGGCTGAGTACCCGGCTTGGCACCGCTACCGTGGCAGATTTCACAGCTGTCCCACGATGGCACGCGGATGGTCGTGTCGAAACCGTGCGCTGCCTGCTCGAGCGTGATGTCGAGGTTGTAGCGCAAGTCGGCACCACGATAGACCTGTGGTCCGGCACTGCGACCACCGCCACCACCGCCGCCGCGCGCAGCATTGCCGAAGATATCGCCAAAGATGTCGCCGAACGCATCCGAGAAGCCGCCGGCGCCGGCACCACCGAAACCGCCGCCACCGCCGCCACCCATGTTGGGATCGACACCG
>AEPR01000149.1 GCA_000195205.2 Oxalobacteraceae bacterium IMCC9480
CCGGCTTGGCTGCAACGGTGGGCTTGGCAGCAACGGGCTTGGCAACAGCAGCCGTAGCCGGTTTCTTTGAAGTGGTTTTTGATGGCAAGACGGGAGTCATTTTGTCCTCAATGTAAGTAATCGTATAAACAATATAAACTGTTTATTTTTTTCAGGCAACAGCAAGGCTAGCCGATATAACGAACTGAAAAGTCAACTCCGACTTCAAGCCAGCACTCACGCTCCTTGTCCATCCAGTAAGCCAGCGTCGGATGTAGAACCACCAACTCGCGCCGGATTTCAATCTCGATCTTGCCCTTCATGCGCGGTCGAAGCTGACCCAAATCGATATCGATACGCGCATGCATCAGCAATACGGCGAGTCGCATGGCCAGTACTGCCTTGGCGAAATCAGGATCTGATAACGCATCATTAAGTTTGCGCAAATTTCCCTTTTGACCAAGGATCAGTGCACTCATCGTGCGCTGCTCACGTGTCGTAAATCCGGGCAAGTCGCCATGCTCAATCATGTACGCTGCATGCTTGTGATATCCGCTTTGAGAAATCGCAATGCCAACTTCATGCAACAGAGCACTCCAATACAGCAGTTTCACGCAACTGTCGGATGCCGGCTTGAGTTGGCCGTAGATAGCACTGGCAGAAACGGCAACCTGTGCTGCGCGTCGTTCGTCAGCTCGAAAACGCTGCAAAAAACTGCGCACGGATTGCTCCCGCCTATCCCGCTTGGTGGCACGTAGCTGCAACTCCCACAAAACACCCATCCGCAAACCCGCCTCGATGGGTGCCAGCACAGTGATGCCCAGTTCCTGCATCAATCCAATCAGGATAGCCAATCCGCCCACCATCACGGCGGCCCGCTCGGGCTTCATGCCCGCCAGATCGATTCGGCTGACCTGACCAGCATCAATAAAACGACGCATGAGTGCGTCCAACCCCGCAATAGACAGACGCCCATCACCCAGATCATTGCGGGCGATGACCTCGGCGATCACACGTATCGTGCCTGACGACCCATAAGCAACATTCCAGAAGCGCGGGTGATACGGCGGTGCGGCATCCTCGAAAACTGATCGTGCTGACAAAATGGCCCGTTCGTAAGCAGCGGTAGTAATGCTGCCATCAGGAAAAAATGTCGTGCTTTGCTTCACGGTTCCGATCCCGAACGATTCAACACGCTCGATTTCAGGTCCAAAGCCGAGCACCAGCTCGGTCGAACCACCACCAATGTCAATCACCAGGCGGCGCTCATGTTCGATATCGAGTGTACTGGCCACACCCAGGTAGATCAGCCGCCCTTCCTCTTCACCGGAAATGATTTCGATCGGATGACGGATTGCTCTTTCGGCCAGCGGCAAGAAATACGCTGCGTTGTTTGCGATACGCATGGTATTCGTCGCTACCACCCGCACCGCAGTCAGCGGGTAGGCACCTAGGACATCGGCGAAACGCGTCAGGCAAGCAAGCGCCGACTGCATCGCAGCCTCAGTAAGATTACCCTGGCTATCCAGCCCGGCACCGAGCCGGATCGGCTCCCGCGCTGTCTTGACGATACGAATAACACCCTCTTCATAACGGCCGATATGCAGGCGAAAACTGTTCGATCCCAAATCCACTGCAGCGAACATGCCATCTCTCTTTTCTATGATTGCGACACAATTAACCAGCCGTGAGTGTACGTGATCGCAATTGGTATAAACGATATTGTCGATTTAATTTCAAGCAGTCACGCGTACCGGAAACGATAGAACAGCGATATGACCAGACAATGACCAGACAGCGCTCAAGTACAATCCGGCAAAAGCAAGGCGAAGCACGACCTCCATCCGGCAACCCACTCTTTTCCTACGGCAGACATTCCATGACAAGTAAAAAAACCATCCTGGTCACCGGTGCAGCCGGCTTCATCGGCTCGCACACCTGCGTCGAGCTACTGGCTGCCGGCTATGACGTGATCGCACTCGACAACCTCTGCAACAGCTCGCCGCTGTCCCTGCAACGAGTACACCAGATTGCTGGCCGGCCAGTCGATTTCCGCGAAGGTGATGTACGCGAACGCGCAGCGCTGCGCGACATTTTCAGCAGCAACAAGATCGATGCAGTCATCCATTTCGCGGGATTGAAGGCGGTCGGCGAATCCGTCGCCAAGCCATTGATGTACTACGACAACAATGTGGGCGGTACCGTCATCCTGCTCGAAGAAATGCATCGCGCCGGCGTGCACCATGTAGTTTTCAGCTCCTCGGCAACGGTCTACGGCGACCCGGTCAGCGTACCGATCCGCGAGGATGCAACGCTATCGGCGACCAATCCCTATGGCCGGTCGAAGCTGATGGTTGAACAACTATTGAATGACCTGGAGAAATCCGATCCGGCGTGGGCCATCGGCGTCCTACGCTATTTCAATCCGGTAGGCGCGCATGCGAGTGGTTTGATTGGCGAGGATCCGCGCGGCGTGCCGAATAACCTGATGCCCTATGTAGCGCAGGTCGCAGTGGGTCGATTGAAACAGCTGTCTGTGTACGGAAATGATTATCCGACCGTCGACGGCACGGGCATGCGGGACTACATCCACGTGGTCGACCTCGCAATCGGGCATGTCGCCGCCTTGCGTGAGCTCTTCGAGAACAACAAGGGATTTACCGTCAACCTGGGTACGGGCGAGGGATACAGCGTGCTGGAAGTCGTGCGGGCATTCGAACTGGCCAGCGGTCGGGAAGTTCCGTATCAGATTGGCGCGCGGCGTCCCGGCGATATTGCCAAATGCTTTGCAGACGCCAGTAAAGCGCTGGACGTTCTCGGCTGGAAAGCCGAGCGCGGAATCGCTGAGATGTGCGCCGATCACTGGCGCTGGCAGAGCAACAATCCGCAAGGTTTTGTTGCGTAAGCGGATTAGCCTGTCCGCCGGGGATAGCCTTCGGCGATGAGGCGTTCCCAGACGATTTCCTTCTCAAGCTCGCTGAGAAAAACCCATTGTGCGACCTCTGCCACGGTGCGGCCGCAGCCACGGCAAACGTCATCGAATGTTGTTGAACAAACGGCCACGCAGGGCGTATCGGGACGAGCAGGCAATGGAGTCATGGAGAGTCATCATCATTAAGAATGTCGTGATTATCCGCCTGCGCGGCAATCACGGCCGAGTACTCAATAATGGGAACGGGTATCGCAGAATTGGGTCAACTTGTTGAAGTCGCGTTGCATTTCCAGCATTTGCTCGGCGCGCACCAGTCGTACCAGACTGTTGAGTGCTTCGCGGTACCGTGCGCGGCAAGGATCGGTGTCGATCTGATCGTGCACCACGGCAACCATGATGTCGATGACATCCGACGAATTAAGTAATTTGGTAGTCATAACTTCTCCGTATTATCGTGCGTTTGACAACTTGTCTGTTTAACCATGCACACACCGATAAGTAGACTCAAGCAAAAGGAAGGTTCCGTGATTATTTTGTTAACTCGCACTTCCCTTCTCCTGTGGCAGCTACTTCATTCGCCAAAGTTACTAATAGTCAATAGAAAATCAGGTAACATCGGCACGAGAAATGTTTCCTGATAAAAATGTACGCTCACTACTTCATGACAGGCGCGCGATGAATATTGCGGATATGAACTTTCTTGTAGTGCAGGAAGACGCATTGCAACGTCAAAAGCTGAGTATTCTGCTAAGTAATCTAGGAGCCCGAAACATCATCGATTTGCGCGATGGCACGGCGGCTCTGGCCCTGCTGCAAGATCAGTCTCAGTCCATCGATATTGGCTTCATTGACCTGCAGATGCCCGGAATGGATGGCATCGAGTTGATCCGCCACATGGGTAAATTTGACAGCACTACAGCCATCATCATGTCGGGCGTAGTCGATCCGGCACTGATTTTTTCAGTCGAAACGATGTCCAGGGCATACGGCATTAACTTGCTCGGTTTCGTGCAGAAACCTGCCACCAACGAAACCCTTGCGTCGCTCATCTCCAGCTATACCGCGCGCTGCAAGGAAGATGCCGCTTGCGCAACCGTGATTTCTCCGGCGTTCGATATCGCAGACATCCTCCACGCGCTCGATGACAACCAGATAAAACCCTGGTTTCAGCCGAAAGTGGAACTGGCCAGTGGTCAAGTCCGTGGCGTAGAAGCATTTGCGCGCTGGCACCATCCAAGTTTTGGCATCGTTCTGCCAGATCGATTCATCCCGGTGCTGGAGCAGCACCAACAACTCGATCTGCTCACCAGCACCATGATCGACCAGTCGGCTGCCGCATGCCGGCGCTGGCATGATGCCGGCTTCCTGATTTCGGTCTCCATCAACCTTGGTTCGGCCTTGCTGCTCGATCCACGTATCGCCGACCAGATTGCCGAACAGGTCGCCGCCCATCGCCTGGAGGCACCCTTCGTGATTTTCGAAATCACCGAATCGGCGCTTCGCAGTGAAACGCCCGCCTGCCTCGAAAACATGCTGCGCCTGCGCATGAAAGGCTTCGAACTGTCGGTCGATGATTACGGCACCGGCAACGCCAGCATGCAGCAACTGCTGCGCATCCCGTTTTCAGAACTCAAGATCGACCGTTCATTTGTTGCCGGAGCCGCCGAAAATAACGCGCTCGCGCTAGTACTGAGTTCGTCGCTGGCACTGGCCAGCAAACTGGACCGGTTGTCGGTCGCAGTCGGCATCGAAACCCGCGAAGAATGGAACTTGCTAAAGAAAATGGGATGCACCTACGGCCAGGGCTACTACATCGCGAAACCGATGGAAGCGGCGGCATTGCCCGGCTGGATGTCAGAGTGGTCACACTTTTTCTGATTCCGTTCATGGTACCGTCGCGACATGAAAAAAACCCCCATCACCAAGCTGAAAAAACCGCCCAAACAGCGCATCGCCCTTGTCCTTCAAGGCGGCGGTGCACTCGGTGCCTATCAGGCAGGGATCTATCAGGCACTCGATGAACATGACCTGACGCCCGACTGGGTCGTCGGCACGTCAATCGGCGCCATCAACGCCGCACTCATTGCCGGCAATACCAAATCGATGCGCGTGGCACGCTTGCGCGAGTTCTGGGACCGCGTGTCCCATAACGACGGCTTTGACCTGAGCCGGGTGCCGGATGAAGCGCGCCGCCTCAATACACTGCTGGCCACTGCCGATGCAATGACGCGCGGTGTGCCGGGATTTTTTACGCCAAGACCGTTCAGCCTGTTTCCACTCGGGATGGCTGTCGATCCGGAATTCGCCAGCTTCTACGACACCAGTGATCTGGCGAAAACGCTGACCGAACTGGTGGACTTCGACCTGATCAATGCAAAAGACCAGATGCGCTTGAGTGTCAATGCACTCAAGGTCACCAGCGGTGCGCTGACCAGCTTCGACAATGCCCGCCAACGCCTTGGCGTCGAACACATCATGGCCAGCGGTGCCCTGCCACCCGGCTTCGCTCCGGTACGCATCGATGGCGAACTGTACTGGGATGGCGGGCTGTATTCGAATACGCCGCTCGATACCGTGCTCGATGACGAACCACGGGCCGATACGCTGTGTTTCATGGTAGACCTCTGGAGTGCCGATGGCCCGGAACCGGTCACGCTGGACCAGGTCCAGACCCGGCAAAAAGACGTGATGTTTGCATCGCGTTCACAGCAGGTGATCAACGAATACCTGAAGCTGCACAACCTGCGCCGCACCCTGCATGCATTGCATGAAAAAATGCCGGCGGCCCTGAAAACCGCCGGCGAAGCGCGCCAACTGGCTACTCTCGGATGCAACACCACAATGCACATCGTGCGCTTGCCGTACGCCGGACGTGACTGGCACATGGCATCGAAGGACATCAATTTTTCGAAGGGATCCATCGAGTGGCGCTGGGACCAGGGTTATCGCGATGCCATGCGGGCAATTGACTCAGGCCTGTGGCTCACCGATGTCCCTGATGGCGTCGGCGTGATCGTCCATGAACTGCGGCCCCATGACAGCGGACCGGTAACAGCCAGCGTGACCTGACCCCGTCCGGAGTCAGTCGAACACCAGGTTATAGAACAGCGACAAGGCGCTGCGCGCGCCGGCTTCCGCCTCCAGCGTCAGTTTGGGTGTCAGCGTGTACTTGAAGTGCAGCACGCTGCTGGTATTTTCCAGCCCCTGCTCGTAACTGACGTACAGGCGCGCCGAAATCTGCTTGCCGACCGTGACGATGCGCTGCTGCAGACTGTCGCTGCTTTTGCCAACGCTGAAATTCTCCAGTCCGAACGACGACGCCAGTTGTGACTCCACACCCGCGGCAGCGCCCTGCGACAACAACGACGCAGCCGCTGCCTGAAGTGCGCCGGCGTCGCCGCTCCCCGCAGTCGACAGAGCCCGCCCCAGCACCAGCCAGGAAAGTTTTTCGGCATCCGGCACGGTCGGTTCGGACACCAGCGTCACGCGCGGCACCAGCACCGTGCCGCGCACGGCCACGCCGGCCTCGACCTCGGTGCCGCGCCGCATGGCCAAAATATCCAGCGACGGATTATTCAGCGGGCCATTGAACCGCAACACACCCTGCTCGATCGCCAGCTTGCGCCCGTAGGCGCTGTACGTGCCGCGCACGACATTAAGCGTGCCCTGCCCGCGCACTGCTTCGCCGCTGGTACTGACGATGCGTAGCTTGCCATTGATCAGTCCATCAAGACCCCGACCGACCAGCGTCACGCCAGTCCCGAGGTCGATGCCGATATCGATGGCCGCGGCCACCCGCTGTCCGCTTTTCGGACTGCTGCCAAGAATGACCACATCCCCGGACAATTCCGGCGCATCGGCACGACCAAGATCGAAGCTGCCGGAATCCACCTTGAACGCACCGCTAATCGTCGCGCGCTGGTCGCGCCAGCCAATATCGCTCTGGCCGCTCAAAACCAGTTTGCGGTCACTGCGATTGAGCAGCGCAAAATGGTCGGCGCTCAGCCGGATCTGCGCCTCCGGCAAACCACTCGCCAGGTTGATCGGACCGGACGCCTCAAGCGTGCCGTTGCCGCTCTCGAAATGCAGCTTGCGCACCAGCAGACGCTCACCCTCGAAACGGCTGTCGAGCACTCCCTTGCGCAAGTCGATGCCCTGCTCCGCCAGCACGATGCGCAAGTCATTACCAGTGATGCTGCCGCCAAAACGCGGATGCGCGACGGTGCCGCCTATCGTGATTGCGCTTTGCAGCTGCCCCTCGGTGACCAGTCCAGCCATCGCCAGCGGTCCTACCCAATCGAGTGCCGGAATCGTCAGCCTGGCCGAGGCGTCCAGCGCCGCATCAGGCGGCAGCGTAAAACGCGCATCGCCACGGCCAGTCATGGTCTTGCCCGACACCGCAATCTGGCCGAGCTGCTTGCCCTCGATCGCCACGCGGCCGTCGACCCGGCCGTCCACCGCCTCCAGCGTCGCGTCGAGCCGCGTCAACCCCAGCGCCACCGGTTTGCTGCCGCGCACGCTCAGGTCGCCCTGCTCGCGCTGGATGTGCAGCCGGCCATTGAGGGCATCGGTCATCTGCAAATTCCAGCTGCCGCCCAGTTTCAGGTCGGTGGCCACTGCGGGTGGCTGCTGCAACAAGGCCAGCAGTGCTGCCACATCAAGATGCGCAAAATTCCCGCGCGTGGAGATACCTTTGTCGTCACTCAGAAATTGCTCAAGCGTGAGCGTCGCGTTGTCCGTCTGCAGCCGGAAATCCGCCAGCGCCGTGCGCTGCCGCGACACCGACAGCGGTGCCGGCGCAAGCAGCTTCAAGCCGTATTTGCCACTACCCTCCAGACTATCGATGCGCCCTTCCCAGCGCGCATCCGGCCCCAGCGCCGCCAGGCCACCGGTCGCACCTAGACGCCAGCGTTGCGACGGCTCGCCCAGACTTGCCGTCAGCACGTGTTGCGCAGTCGTGCCGTTGACCGTCAGCGCGAACTGGTCGGCGACGATGCCGCTGGCCTGCAAGCCTGTGCCGGTAATCGAGATTGCCAGCGGCGCTTCTTTCCGCGTCGAAAAATCAAGCCGCGCTGTCAGGCTGGCAAGTTGCCGGGTGGCGTCGCGCAGCCCGCTGGCGTCAGCCTCGACGACCGCATGGTCGAGCGAAAACGCCTGCTGCGGATCGATCCGTACGTCGGCCTTGCCTTGCAGACTGGCGATTTGCAGCGCACCGGGCAGACGCACGTTGACCGCCTTCCAGTCCGCGACCACGGCCGGCTTGCGCAAGCTGCCGCGCACGGTGCCTTTGGCCGTCAGCGCCCCGCCGAACGCCGGGCCGAGCTGATCGAGCCGGGACGCCTCCAGCGCGAAGGTCAGCGTCGACTGCGCTTCGGCCAGTTCACCCTGCATGCTGAGCCGGTTGTCGCCCGCCACCAGCAACAGGTTCGGCACCCGCAGCGTGTCGGCGCGCAAGCGGGCATCGCCCTCGCCGCGCAACGGCTGGCCGGCGATCCGGCTATCGGCCAGCCGAAAGTGCAGATCGGCGCTCAGCTGCGGCGTCAGCGCCCCCGCGACAGCGAACTCGCCGGTCAGCTCCAGTGCCGGCACATTGGCAAAAGTACCCAGATCCTGCAAGCGCAGACGCGCCAGTTTGCCGTCAACCGCAAATGCCCGGGTGCCGTCCAGCGCCAGTTTGCCGGTCGCATCGAGGCGTCCGCCGGCCAGCTGCACTTCGGCTTTTTCCAGCGTCAGCGCCGCATCGGCCAGCGTCGCCCGGGCGGACAACAGCAGCTTGTTGCGCCCGGCCGGCGCGCTCAGATCGAGTGTCAGCGCTTGTTTGCCATCGCCAGACTGCAAGCCGATGCGGCCATCAAGCCGGGTCGCATTGAGGCGCTGATCGAGCCGCTGCGCATCCAGCGCATCGATCGTCAACGCCAGCGTCAGTGCTCCCTGATCGAATCTTCCGCTGCCACTGAGCTTGCCGGCCGGCCGGGCAGACGAGCCGAGTGCCGCCGTGATCCGGGCGAAATCGATGCGTCCATCCTGCTGCGTGAAGTCAAGCTGCAGCGCCTGCACCGGCAAGCGCTGCGCATCGAGCGTGCCGGCGTCGGCATTGCTGAGCGTGAACTGACCGCTGCCGGCATCGACCGCCGTCAACATCACGTCGAGCGAAGTTACCGGCAGCGTCGACTGCAACGCGGCCAGATCCAGCCCGCGCGCGCTCAGGCGGGTGCGTCCCAGCGGCTGCGCGGCAAAAGGCCGCAGTACCGTGTCGCCCGTGATGCGCGCCTTGTTGATGGTCAGGTCGATGTCGGCGACCAGTTCCGCCAGCGAGCCGCTCAGGTCAAGCTGGCCGCTGGCACCGATGGCCTGCTGCTGCACTTGCGCCTGCGCGCCACTGGCTACGCTCGCTTGCAACGCATACGGGCTGACCGCCGACAGCGTGGCCTGGCCGCTGAAGTTAGCGCTGGCCGAGCCCGAACTGGCGACCAGATTATCGAGTTGCAGCAAGTAGCGCGCGCCATCGAAATCGAGCTTGAAGCCAAAAGCGCCCAGCGTCACCAGGCTGACAGCACCCTTGCGGAACTCACCGCCATCAACCCGGACCTGATCGATCTGCACATCGAGTGGCAACGCGATCCGGGCCGGCAAGACCAGCGGCTCGACCGGCTGGTCCAGCTTGCTGGTGACTTGCAACCGCGCCAGACGCAGCGCCGTCACATGCAGACGGCCATTGAACAGCGCACCCGGTCGCCAGTCCAGCCGCAGGTCGTCGAGCACGACCAATTGGCTGGCGCTCTCAAAGCTCAGTCGGGCAATGCGCAACGGCCCGAGCAAACGGCCCTGCACGCCATCGATCTGCAAGCCCGGCACCGGCAACAGGCGCGTGAGCACCAAGCGTGCGCCGGTGCCGGTGCCGAGCAGGCCGGCCAGCAGGACGGCCATCAGCAACAGCAGCGCAGCGCTTGCCGCCAGCAACCGGCGCGGCAGCGAAGCCGGTCCCACAACAGGTTTAGAAGCCATAGCCGATGGAAAAATGCAGACGCGGCTTGCGCGTCTCGTGAGCAAATGCCAGGTCAAGATTGACCGGCCCGATCGGACTGCGCCAGCGTGCGCCCACGCCGGTGCCCATCACCAGCTTCAGGTCGCGCCAGGAATCGGCCGCATTGCCGGCATCATTGAATACCGCTGCGCCCCACTGCGGCGTGATCTGATAAACCAGTTCGGCACTCAAGACAGCCAGCACGCGCCCGCCCACCACCGCGTTGTTCTCGGCCACACCGAGGCTGTTATAGCCATAGCCGCGCACGGTCTGGTCGCCACCGGTCCGAAACAGCAGATCGCCCGGCACGGTCTCGCGGCTGGCACCAAAGACCTGTCCGACCTGCGCACGCAATACGGTTTTCCATTCGCGCGTCCAGGGTTCCAGCCACGTCACGCGGCCGACCACGCGCACCAGGCTTTGTTCGGTCAGCACCCCGCGCACGCCCGCGCCAAGTTCGAGCGCTGCAACATAGCCGCGCCGCGGATCGAGCAAGTTGTCGACGCGGCGACGGGTAAAAGTATGGGTAGCAATCAGCGCATGGCGGTTGTTGATGGCGGCATCGTCGATGCGCTGGCGTTCAGCTAGGAACGACACGCCAATGACCTGCTCGTTATTGCGGTCCGGACTGGTCAGGCGGGCATCGTTGCGGATCTTGTCGCTGACCTCGCCGGAAATATCGGTGCGCTCGAAGCGCCCGGCCACGCTCGGTGTCCAGCCATTGTCCAGCGGCGGCAAGGTCACTTCGGCCGCCAGCAGCGGCGTGCCGCGGTCGATACGCAGCTCGGATTCGAGACGCCAGTCGCGCGACAGAAAATTCCGGTCGAGGAACTTGGCTTGCAAGCGCGGACCGGTATCGGTCGAAAAACCGCCACCCAGCTGCAAGCGACGCCGTTCGTTTTCATTGACATCCACGCGCACCGGAACTCCGTCCGGTTGCGTCGGATCGGCATCGATGGTCGCAATCACCGACTTGAAATAACCACTGCCCTGCAAGCGCGCCTGCAGTTCATTAAGCCGGTCCTGCGAATAGCGCTCACCCTGCACGATCGGATTAAGCCGGTCGATGCGGGTCTGCGGATAGCGGCTCAGGCCGTTCACCTGCAAGGTGCCGAACGTGAACGGTGGTCCGGAATCGACATCGATGGTCAGGGCGGCACTGTGGCGCACCGGATCGATGACGGCCGCGCTTTGCACGATGCGGGCGGCCGGGTAATCGCGTGCGAGCAGGTTTTTCAGCAACGCGGATTTGGCCTCGTCCCAGTCGGCCTGGCGAAATACCGCGCCGCCGGCCAGCCCCCATTGCCGGCGCAGGCGTGCCATGCGTTCGGTATCGTTGCCATCGCCCTGCGCAATCGCGCCGGCGAAGCGTACGTCGACGGAATCGATACGGGTCACGGTGCCGGGATCAACCGTCAGACGCACCAGCGCTTGCCCGGCATCGGTCAGCACTTCCTGCTTCACCACCGGCGAGAAATACCCTTCGGTGGCGAGCAACTCGCGCACCTGAGCCGGTGCGGCTGCGGCCAGGCGCTGCAGTTCACCGGCATCGATCGCAGGATCGGCGGCGCGACGACGAACATCCAGAAAATCATTGAGCAGGCCGGTCAACGCACCGGCACCGCTGACCTCGACCGCATAACCGGTAGTCTGGGCCGGTGCCGCCGCGCTCGCCAGCAACAGCACAAGCGCGAGGATGCCGCCGGCGCGCCGACGTACCCGCCGCAGCATGGCTGAAAAACAGGAGGGAAGAGTCAGTTCGGCGCACAAAATCATGGGCAGCATTGTAGTGGCTAACGCCTCCGGACAGTTTTGAGAATGGCTAATTCCGGACCGCGGTGTCCCTTTCTGACCGGAAAAATGCCTAGCCACCAGAAGCAACCAACGTTCACCACAAAAAAAAACCCATCACGGCATCATGTTATGATGCCCCAGGGCAATATTTATAAAAACATATTCGGACACCCGCAAAAGGCGAGCGATGACGAGTTACGCAAAACAGCTTATCGACACGGCTACCGGCGCGCCCCGGGAGTTGAGCGACTTCGTCATGGATATCAGCGCCTGCGGCATCATCATCATGGCGGGGACCAGCAAAA
>AEPR01000148.1 GCA_000195205.2 Oxalobacteraceae bacterium IMCC9480
GAAAATCATCCTCTTTCCACTTCTCCATCAGTTCCTCAGCTCATAAAAAAGATAATTAAACTTAATCAATCAATTGATTTAATTGTATCTTGAATAATACTTATTTACCAACAAACCTGAAGTATATTTTTATTTAATACCAATAACTAAAATACTACTATTACGCTGACCTGCTGCGATATCCCGCCTGGCTATTCCCTATGTCAAGACGCAGTACCTCCTCTGTTAATGCCTACCTGACAACTTTAGCAGTACGACCCGAAACAAGACCACGCTCTAATAGCGACGTCGGGTTGCACGCCAGCCCGATGATTCCCACCGAACTTCCGGCGGGTCGATATGCACGCCATATTTCACGGAGCTGTCAATTCAATGATCACGATCGCCATCCTTCAGGGACAGATAGAGCGCATCACTAGCGTAAAAAGCACGATCAGTTGTACCGATGGAAAGGTCTGGGTCACGCAAGATGGATTTCTTGAGGACACGATTCTTCACAAAGGCGAATCGCTGATCATCAAGACAACAGGATTAACACTCGTCAATGCGATTGTGGACGCAGTTATCCAAGTTGCGAACGCTGTCCCCGAGAGCATCCGGACACGGTCCGCGCCTGAGTCAACCGTCACGGCACCCACCGCGATCGCCACACCGTCGGCATCAAGCTGGCTCCTCAGCGAACCGCTTAACCACACCGTCATCCATTAAGAGAACGCCATGAAATCAAGCTCCGTAGCAATGAAGATGACGCTCGTCGCCATGATCACGCTCCTCTCCGCCTTGCTTTGTCGCGAGTATCTCCGCTTGCCTGATTCGGGCAGCAAGCCGGGAGCTAGCACTCACCCTGTCGAAGTGACGAATGTCAGACCAGCTGCCTCGCCAAGCAGAGCGAGCGACATCAGCCCGACTGCACTTTACGGCTCCCCAAGTAGCGGCATTGGTGCTGATGAAGCATCGCAACCACAGGCATTCTGAAGACGCAGTTTTAATCACGTGCGACTACCTTGGCGGGGTGGTATCAACAGCGCACGGTCTTTAACTTATTCTGGCTAACGTCGCTATTGTCAATTTCTCCGGCAGCGTCGGCAAAACCACTGTTGCGGGGCAATTGTTCAAACCCCGTAGGAGTGATGCACCGATTTTTTCTATTGAGTCGATTAACTCCGGTGCCGACACGGACAGCCTTGATGTGGGAAAAAATTTGGTGAATTAGTCGATGAGTTAATACATCTGGATTCCGCCATTATTGACCTTGCTGGATCCAATATTGAGGATTTCTTGAAACTGCTGCAGCAATATGACGGCTCTCATGAAGAATTCGATTGCTTCGTGATGCCGGTCGTCATAGAAAAAAAGTCCTGGCAGATACCGTTAACACCATCAGGTCGCTACAACAGCCCGGTATTGGAACAAAGTAATCATCCGGAAACGCGCGAATCCTAGCTGCGTTGCGCAACGACCGAAGGATAGAGCAAACGTGACCTTGAACAATAAATCAAGGGAGCACTGTTTGAACGCACCTTGCTCGCACCCGCAAGCGTGTCTCATGACTTGACTCAACAACACCCGAACGCCATCAGCGTCTTCAAAGACACCAATCGGGTGGAATTCCTCGACCGACCCGAAGGGCATAGTGAATTAGATCTCCATCCCGGTCTACTACACAGCTTGAAGGACTTTCTGAATGAAACGGGGTGCGATTTTTGTTTTGTGGAAACAGAATGTCTCCCACAAGTTGGGGGCCGCGATTTTGCGCTTGACCTGTATTTCTTTCATCGCGGATTGAATTGCCTCGTTGCCGTCGATTTGAAAGTCGGTCGCTTTAAACCTGAATATCTTGGCAAATTATCGTTTTATATTGAAGCGCTGGATCGTGATGAACGAAAGTCACACGAAAATCCGGCAATTGGCGTGTTGCTGTGCGCGAGCAAGGATGATGATGTCGTTGAATATGCATTGAGTCGGACAGCATCGCCCGCACTGATTGCCCCATACCTGACGCAACTATCGGATCGAAAAATGCTACAAGCTAAATTGCATGAGCTTTACGCGCAATCCGAGCCCGGTTTGTCGGTGCCAGCGCCGGATTGATGTTCTGAATCCTAACCGGAGTAATTTGTTCACTGCGGTGAAAGAAAGCACTGTATGGAGTAGTTTTCTCGGTTATTGCATGCGCCGATTAACGTGTAACTGATGACATCTGCTTTTGAATAAAGTTAATTACTTTCAAGTATTTTATTCGACACAACAAAATTATGCGAAGCTTTTATGTCACAGCTAAATTAGAACGTCCCATTCGGCGGTGCGGCGCAAAAGTTGGACATTTGGATCTAGCTCTAACAGACCTATGTCCAGCAAAGCACTCGCTCCACTGCACCTGCCCCCCCAAATTCGATGTTTGCAAAATAGAAATATTTATTAATTTTAGTCACTTTATGTGAAATACTAGGAATTAGAAAAGTTAAGCAGCTTTAACAAAAATTGCTTGGGCGGTGTTTTCCAGTCACACCAGAAATCTCCTGACGGCTGAAGTATTAAACTGACGATTTTTTGATAAACCAAATTTAAATACAAGATATAAAATAGAAACCTTAAAAAACAGCCATTAGTTCGATATTTATCGTGATGG
>AEPR01000147.1 GCA_000195205.2 Oxalobacteraceae bacterium IMCC9480
AATGCACCGGTGCACGACCGGAATTGGCGGACATTGCCTTGCGCCGCAGGTGGCAATTTTCAGGCAGCAGCAGGACCGTTTTACAAGCAGCACAGGTAGTGAAATTGCAGGGAATCCACGTTGGTCTAATACTCAAAAAAAGGGAATCACCATGTCACGCACCACATCGTTCCATCGTCCGCTGGCACTCGCCATCGCCTGCTCAGGCCTGTTCGCCGGCGTCGCCTTCGCCGCCGATGCGCCGGAACCATCGCCATTCACCGGTCACATCGACCTGGTCAGCAAGTACGTGCTGCGCGGTGCCACCAGCACCTACGGCCCGAGCAAGCCGGGTTTCGGTAACGAAGGCGCCGATGCGCCCGAGTCCGACAAGCCGGTGCTGCAATGGGGTGCCGACTGGTCCGATCCGTCGGGCCTGTATGCCGGCTATTTCGGGTCGATGATCAACTACTCGTACAAAAAACTGGGCGAGTCGTACACCAACCGCGCGATCACCAATTTCCAGTCCGGCAAATCGATAGAGAACGATATCTACGGCGGCTACAACGGCAAGATCGGCGAGTTCGGTTACACCGTCGGCGGCACCGGTTACGTCTACTTCAACGGCAAGAATGCCAACGCGCTCGAAACCAAACTGGCCCTGAGCTACGGCGACTTCAGCTTGGCCGCGCAGACGCTGCTCAATGATGTTGTCTGGGGTAACAAGGGCGACACCTACTGGACCCTGAACTACATCAAGGTGCTGCCGTACGCGATCACGCTCAACAGTTCGCTCGGCTATTACTCGTACAAGAAGCAGGGCAAATACCTCGGCACCGTCGACACACTGTCCAACACCGGTTGCCCGGCCGGCCAGAGCTTCTCGGTCAATGGTTGCTTCGACGGTGGCGCACCCAGCTCAGGAGCTTTCCGTCATCTGGTCGTCGGCATCACCCAGCCGATCGCTGCCACCGGCGTGACCTGGGGCCTGCAAGGCATCATCGCCGGTGAAAACCGTTTCGGCGTGAAGCAAAAGAACCAGCTGCTCGGTTCGCTCAGCTACGGTTTCTGAGAGCACGTGTAATGCCCCGTGGTCCGGTCTGTGCCGGACCATTTTTCTACCGAATTTGCGAGAGCTGCCCATGACCACCGACACCCTTCTTCCTGCCATTACCCTGGCTGATTTGCACACCGCGTACGCGCAGCAAAACCTGCTGCCGAGCCAGTGCATCGAACGCGTGCTGGCCCGCATCGCCACGGTCGAGCGGCCGGAAATCTGGATCAGCCGCGTCGCTGATGACGCCTTGCTGGCGCAGGCGCGCGCGCTGGATGCGCTGTTGCAGGAAGAGGGCGCGGCAGTGCTCGCGCGCATGCCGCTATTCGGCGTGCCATTTGCGATCAAGGACAATATCGACGCGCTGGGTTTGCCGACCACCGCAGGTTGTACCGAATTCAGTTTCACGCCGCAGCGTTCGGCCACCGTGGTTGAAAAACTGCAAGCCGCCGGTGCACTATTGATCGGCAAGACCAACCTCGACCAGTTCGCCACCGGCCTGGTCGGCACCCGTTCGCCGTACGGCGCGGTGCGTAATGCGATCGATCCGGCGTATGTGTCGGGTGGCTCGAGTTCCGGCTCGGCGGTCGCGGTCGCGCTGGGGCTGGTCGGCTTTTCATTGGGCACCGACACCGCCGGTTCCGGCCGTGTGCCGGCCGGCCTGAACGGCATCGTCGGGCTCAAGCCCAGCCGTGGATTGCTGAGCACACGCGGCGTGTTTCCGGCCTGCCGGACACTCGACTGCGTGTCGATTTTTGCCCGCACCGTGGCCGATGCGTGGCAGGTCACGCAGGTCGCTGCCGGCCTCGATGCCGAAGACAGCTATTCGCGCGCCGTGCCGATGACCGGCATCCGCCAGCGCGGCCTGCGCATCGCGCTGCCGGCGGTGCTGGAATTTTTTGGCGATGCTGCGGCCGAGCAGGCATTCGAGGCAACGCTGGCGCAACTGCGCGCGCTGCCCGGTTGCACCTTCGGCACGGTCGATTACACGCCATTCAAGGAAGCCGCCGCGCTGCTGTACTACGGACCGTGGGTGGCCGAGCGGCTGGCCGCCGTCGGCGACTTTTTTACCGAACACAAGGATCAGATGAATCCGGTGGTGGCCGGCATCATCGGGCAAGGCGCGAACTACAGCGCGGTCGATGCCTTCAACGGCCAGTACCGGCTGGCCGACCTGCGCCGCGCCGCCGAAACCGCGCTGGCCCCGTACGATTTCCTGCTGCTGCCGACCACGCCAACGATGCCGACGCTGGCCGATCTTGAGCGCGAACCGGTGCTGCGCAATTCCGAACTCGGGTATTACACCAACTTCGTCAATTTCTTTGACATGGCCGCGCTGTCAGTGCCGGCGTTGTCGCGCGCCGATGGCCTGCCAGCCGGCATCACGCTGGTCGGCCCGTGCGGCTCGGACCAGTTGCTGGCAGCCGCTGCGCAAAGGTTGCTGCCGGATGCCGCCGACACGCTGATTGCACCACTCCCGTTCAACGAACCGACGATACAGCTCGCCGTGGTCGGCGCGCATTTACAGGGCCAGCCATTGAACTGGCAGCTGACCGAACGCGGTGCCCGCCGCATCGCCAGTACGCAGACTGCAGCGCAGTACCGGCTCTATGCGTTGCCGAACACGACGCCACCGAAACCGGGCCTGCAGCGCTGCGCGGATGGCGTCGCGATTGCGATCGAAGTATGGGAACTGCCGCTGCGCCGCTTCGGTGAATTCGTCGCCGACGTGCCGGCACCGCTGGCGATCGGTTCGCTGGAATTGGCGGATGGGCGCTGGGTCAAGGGCTTTGTCTGCGAGGGGCAGGCGATTGCCGGGGCTGCGGATATCAGTGCGCATGGGGGATGGCTGGCGTATCTCGCGGCGCGATGACAGTGCATCCGGCGGTCGATAACGGGGCACCCGCCACGATGCCATGTGCCCGATGCGCCATCGCGGTGTGAAAATCCGGGCAATGTGGCAATAAGCGCCGGTCTTCAGCTGGCATCACTCTTGCTGTAGAAATAAGGCGGGAAGAGCGAGCTGCCATCCACAACGATGGCAGATCACCTGACTCAGGAGTGCTAGGGTTCCGGCCTTGCCAGTGATGGCAACGGTGTCTGGTCCGAGAGCGCTCCGGCCCTGTCGAATTGACGCGGCTCCACGGAGGGATAAAAGCCCGGGAGAACATTGGAACATCGTTCTCTCCGTACGCCCATCCACCGACCAGGAGTTTTCCATGCGTTTTGCGCCCCGTACCCTTTTGCCGTTTGCCGTCTCTGCCGTACTCGCCGCCACCTCCAGTCTGTCCTTCGCCGCACCGGCCACGCTCAATGTCGCCACCGTCGTGTGGATCGGCTACGGCCCGTTCTATATCCCCGAAGCGCTCGATCTGTACAAAAAGCAGGGCTTGTCGGTCAAACTGCAAGTGTTTTCCGACCCGGCATTGATTCCGGCCGCACTGGCCGGTGGGTCGGTGCAGGGCGCGATGATGACCTATGACCAGGTGATCGGTCAGGTCGCCAAAGGCATGCCGCAAAAAGTCGTGATGCCGATCGATTATTCGAATGGCGGCGATGCGATCGTGGCGTCGATGGCGATCACCAAGGTCAGCGATTTCAAGGGCAAGAAAGTCGGCTTCAATCCGCTCTCGCCATCGGACTTCCTGCTGTCGTACGCGCTCACCAGCAACGGCCTGAGCATCAATGACATCACCCCGGTCAACATGACGCCGGAGTCCGTGCCAGCGGCGATGGTGTCGGGCCAGATGCTGATCGGCGTGACCTACGAGCCCAGCCTGTCGCAAATCCTGAAGCAGGGCGGCGGCAAGAAATACCATGTGGTCTACTCGTCCAAAAATGCACCGGGCCTGATCGCCGACGTGCTGGTATTCGACGACAAGTTCATCAAGGCCAGCCCGAAGGACATCACCGGCATCATGAAGGCTTATCTTGAAGGCATGGCTTACATGAAAGCCAAGCCGGACGAATCCGCCAAAATCATCGGCAAGTTCATGGGCGTCTCAGCCAAGGAAGTCAAGGAACAGCTGCCGGGCGTCTACAACATCCCGCTCACTGAAATGCCGAAAGCATTCATCAAGTCAAAAGAGACCACCTCGTACTTTGCCAGCGCCGGGATCATCGGCGGCATCCTGAAAGCCAAGGCGCAGATCGACAAGATCCCGGCGACCGAAGCGACGATGGATGCGCAGTTCGTGACAAGCCTGCAGGCGAAGTAATTGTTTGCCGCGCGAGCGTGTGCTTTTGCGTGCGCCCGCGCCTCCATCCCCTCAAGGAGATCCACCATGATTTTTCGTTACCCGGACGGTGTGCTACCCAACACCGCCGCGCTGTCATTCACGCTGCTGGGCTACCCGCTGGGCATCCTGTTGTTGACCCAGCCCGGCTGGCTGCTCAAGAGCATCGGCTTCCTGCTGACCACGCAGTCGCTGATCTGGTCGGCCTACTTCATCCATGAATTCGCGCACCTGACCATCTTCAAGGTCGCCAGCACCAACATGCGCTGGGGCACCGGCATGAGCTGGATCAATGGCGCCTGCTATGCCCGGTTTGATAACCTGCGCCGCAAGCACATGCGCCACCATGTCGAGCGCGCCGACGTCGTCACCTTTGATGTGAAAGCCTATTTGCTGGGCGCATCGGCACCGGTACGCGGGCTGGTGCTGACGCTGGAATGGCTGCATATTCCGGCGGTTGAATTTTTAGTGCGCGGCTTTGTGATGGCGCTGCCGTTTCGTCAGGGTGCGGACAAAAGCGGCAAGGATCGCGCCCGTATCGTCGCGATTTTTACCGTACGTGCCGCTGCCTTCATCGCCCTCGGCTGGTACTCGCCCAGCGCGCTGGCGCTGTACGCCGCAGCCTATCTGCTGTTCGTGATCGTGCTGCGTTTCGGTGACTGCTTTCAGCACACCTACGATGCCTATCCGATCCTTGGTGACACGCCGGTGCCGAACGATAAATTGCGCGACAAGGCCTACGAGCAAGCCAATACCTTCAGCAATATCGTCGGTCTGGACAATCGCTTGCTCAACCTGATCTGGCTCAATTTCGGCTATCACAACGCGCATCACGACAAGCCGATCGCGCCATGGCACCGGCTACCGCAACTGCATCGCGAGCTGTACGACGTGCGCTATGCGCAAGTCATTCCGGTGCCGCTGCTGTTGCGCAGTTTTCATGTGAACCGGGTGCGCCGCATTCTGGCCGACGATTGCGGGCAGGTATTGCCGGTCGACGCGGCCGGGCGTGCCGATGGCTTTCTGGGTGCAGCCGGCGTGTCCTTCCTGACCGCCGTATGAAGATCGACCTCGCCGGCAAGGTCGCGCTGGTGACCGGCAGCGCCACCGGCATCGGCCGCGCGATTGCCGAAGCGCTGTCGGCCAGCGGTGCGCGCGTCGCACTGAATCACTTCGGGCAGGGCGCACTGATGGCCGAAGTGCTCGACAGCATCGGCGAAGGCGCGCTCGCGTTTGACGCCGATGTCACCGATGGTGCCGCCGTGCAGCGCATGGTCGCAGCGATCGAGTGGCAACTCGGGCCTATCGATATCCTAGTCAATAACGCCGGCATCCTGCTCGAAAAACCCTTCCTCGATATCGCCGAATACGAATGGGACCACGTCATCGCGGTCGACCTGAAATCGGTCTTTCTGTGCAGCCAGGCGGTCTTGCGCAACATGCAGCCGCGCGGTCGCGGTTGCATCATCAATGTGGCGTCCGAACTGGCCTATCTGGGGCGCGCCGAGTTCACGGCCTACTGCGCGGCCAAGGCCGGCGTGGTCGGCCTGACCAAATCACTGGCGCGTGAATTCGCACCGGCCATCCGCGTCAATGGCATCGCACCGGGACCGACCGATACGGCGATGCTGTCGCTCGACCAGATCAGTCCGGAGTGGCGCGTCAAGGAGCTGGCGATCCCGGCCGCACGCGCCGCCGGAGCGGACGAAATCGCAGCGACGGCGGTCTTTCTGGCGAGCGATTTTGCGCGCTTTTATTACGGCCAGATGCTCAGTCCGAATGGCGGCGCGCTGATGCTATGACGACGCTGCCGACCAGCGTGCAGCGCGATGCACCGGGGGCCGTCGCGGCGCTGATGGCGAGCGGCTTGATCTGGGGACTGGCCTGGTGGCCGCTGCATTTTTTTGCCGGTGTCGGCATCGGTGCGCACCTGATCGGCCTGACCGCATATGCGCTGGTCGGTCTGGTCGCGCTGCCGGTGATCTGGCGCGAGCGCGCGCACTGGCGCGGCGAGCTGCGCTGGTTGCTGCTGATCGGACTGTGTTTCGGCGTGGCCAACATGGCCTTCACGGCGGCGCTGACGATGGGTTCGGTGGTGCGCGCGATGCTGCTGTTTTACCTGTTGCCGGCATGGGGTGCGATCGGCGGCGCGCTGTTTCTGAAAGAGCGGCTCGGTCCGCGCCGGTTGCTGGCGGTAGCGCTGTCGCTGGGTGGCGTGTTCGTCATTGTCGGCGGGGTCGAGGCGTTCCGGCAGGCGCTGTCGATCGCCGACATCATGGCGCTGGTGGCCGGCTTTGCCTACACCGCTGCCGGCATCGCCAACCGCAAGGCGCGGCGGATTCCGCTGGCCAGTCGGGCGCTGGTGTCCTTCGTTGGCTGTGCGCTGGTATCGGTCGTGGCGCTGCTGTTTTCAGTACCGGTGGTGCCCGATGTCGCTTGGCCGGTGTGGGGCTGGCTGGTGCTGTTCGCGTTTGGCTGGCTGCTAGGCGGCACGCTGATGACGAGCTATGGCGTGACGCACGTGCAGGCCAGCCGCGCCGCGATCCTGCAGGTGACCGAATTGCTGGTGGCGGTGCTATCGGCACTGTGGCTGGGCGGCGAATCACTGAGCCAGAAAGAATGCATCGGCGGTGCCATGATCATCGCGGCCACGCTGATGGAAGCGACGAATTAGAGGGACACACGGACGTCAACCGACACGGAGAACATCACGCATGCCACACGTACAAATGGATCACCTGAGCTGGATCGCCTACGAAGAACGCCTGCGCGATCCGCACGCGGTCGTATTCCTGCCAGTCGGCGCACTCGAGCAGCACGGACCGCATCTGCCGCTCGGCACCGATGCCTTGCTGGCCGCAGCCGTTGCGCACAGCGTTGCAGAGCAAGTCGGCGGCATCGTCGCGCCGACCATCAATTACGGCTACAAGTCGCAGCCGAAGTGCGGCGGCGGCCAGCATTTTCCGGGCACCACCAGTCTTGATGGCGGCACGCTGTCGGCGATCACCTGCGACGTGCTGGCCGAGCTGGGCCGGCATGGCGTGCGCAACGTGGTGGTCATGTCCGGCCATTACGAAAACCAGTGGTTCCTGATCGAAGGCATCGACCTGGCACGTCGCCGGCTCGGCCCGGGCTCGACACTGAACATCATGCGGCTCGAATATTGGGATTTCCTGACCGAGGCGACACTGGCCGGTGTCTTCCCGGATGGCTTTCCAGGCTTCGCGCTCGAACATGCGGCGGTGATGGAAACCTCGATGATGCTGCATTACTTTCCGCAGCTGGTGCAGCTGGACAAATTGCCCGACGAGCCGCCGGCCGACTTTCCGCCGTACGACATGTACCCGACGCACACGCATTGGGTCCCGAGTTCAGGCGTGCTGTCGTCGGCGCGTGGCGCGACCGCCGAGAAGGGCAAGCTGATGGCCGACGACGTCGCCACCCGCATCGCCGCGGCGGTGCGCACCGAGTTCATGACACCGGCCGGAGAGGGCGCATGACCCGCGTCAACAAGCTCTGGCCGCTGCTGACGGCCACCCATCGCTACGACAAGACGATCTCGACGCATGGCCGCGGTGCCGGCCAGCTGATCGACGCGCCCATCCTTGCCTACCTGATCGAAACCAGCAATGGCCGCATCCTGTACGACGTCGGTTGCGACCACAGCAAGATCAATGATCCGGCGCTGTGCGCGCAGTACTACAACCCCGACACCTTCCAGTTCGGCGCGCCGGTGATGACCGACGAGCAGCGCATCCCGGCCTATCTCGCGCGCTTGGGTTTGTCGGCGGCCGATATTGATGTGGTGTTCCTCGGCCACCTGCATTTTGACCATGCAGGCGGGCTGGGCGAACTCAAGCGCTGCGGTTGCGGTGCCGAAGTCCACGTCCAGAAAGACGAACTGGCCGCCGCGATGACGGGCCAGGACGTCGCCTGTTTTGCCGATGATTTTGTCGGTCACGGTCCGCTCAAAGTGACCGAGGGCGAATACGACCTGTGCGACGGCGTGCGCGCCATCAGCACGCCCGGCCACACCGCCGGCCACATGTCGATGTGGATCGAATTGCCGAAGGGACCGCCGGTGCTATTGGCCGGCGACGCCGCCGACCTGATGGAAAACCTCGATGACGAAGTCGCTCCCGGCGGCTGCTGGCAAGGCAATTATGATCAGGCCATTGCCAGCATCCGCAAGCTCAAGCGGCTGGGTGCCAGCGAAGGCGCGCAGGTCTGGCCGAACCACGACTTTGCGTTTTATCGCAGCCTGCCGGCGTTTCCTGACTGGTGCGCCTGATGGTGATCAGCGCACCGGTACCGGAACGCTACCGTGGAGTATGGCAAAGGTCCTTGCTGGAAGCGCCGGGCGTGCATGACACGACGACGACGGTACTCTGGATGCAGACCGGACGCTGGCATGCGGACTTGCGCATCGCTGCCGGCCGGCCGGATTTTTCGGGCGTTGCCAGTCTGGACGACTGCAGCACGGAGCAGCTGGCGTGGCTGGCGACGCAACAGGGTTTCGCCGGCATCACCGAAGTCGTCACGAGCTCCGGAGACGAAGTCTGCGCATGGCACCGGCTGGTCGACGTGCAGCCACCCGGCCTGACTGCGGACGCCGGCGTCATGGAATTCACACCGGCGTACCTGATCGAGACCGGCGTGCACGGTCCGTATGTCGAGCACTGGATTGCCTTGCCGGAGTCGCAGGGGGAGGGCGCGGTGTATCGCTGCGGCGATGACGAGGACGAGGACGTGATGCAATTGCTGCTGGTCGCCGGTGACTACGTGATGCGCGTGCGCGATCGCCGCAGTGCCTGGCCGGACGGCACCAGCGCCGGAACGACACTGATGGAGCTGTTGCCGGCCTTGCCATTGCCGCAGCAACGCGGCCTGCTCGATATCGAGATTTCGTTCGGTATCCGTGTTGACGACGGATGGCAGATACGGCATTCGACCTTGCCGTGGCTGGAGGGGCAGCGGG